>JACREP010000127.1 GCA_016218185.1 Candidatus Gottesmanbacteria bacterium
CGCCGCCGTCGCCAAACGGCTTGGGATAACGGGTGTTTTCACCTTTGATCGCGATTTTGAACTGTTTGGTCTAACGGTAGTGCCAGGGTAAGCGGATAGCAGATCGGCATTATTTCAATATACCCCAGATGTAGCTTCCGACCCAGAAGGAAAGAAGAAGGGCAAAAAGGATTGGCGTTGCCACGCGGGCAACCTTGACGCCGGTAAGCTCGACCAGTCGTACCAGGAGAACGAACAGACCAAACGAGCCGGCAAACAAGCTCCCTGGCGGCATGAATGGGCGGGCGAGCTCACTGCTTCCGCCTTTTTCAAACCAGGAAATCCACCCGGGATACTTCATCACGACTACATGAAAGTAAAGAAGCAGTGCGGCAATCCGAACCCCTCTGTACTGCCAGCGCCACCAGACGGCCTTGTCCATGCGCCGGATGACGGCGTCCAGAGACATAACGGCGAGGATAAAAAATATGATGATACTGCCGAGGCCAAAGAGAAAGGGAACAAGTCCACGATTGAGAGATGTGAGTTTAAAAAACGACGCAAAAGCGAACTTGTCCGGCAGCAGAAACAGGGAAATGAGTGTGTGGGCAAGTGCCGCGACAAACCCGACGATACCAAGTTCTTTGCGGTAGGTAACCCACGTGTCGAAGCGCTGGTAGAGTCGGGAAAGCGGGCCAATAAGAAGCACGATGCCGATGACGATAAGACTCGTACTCCCGAATGCTTTATTGGCGATATAGAGGTCGTAGTAGCCGCGGCGCAGGTATAGGTAAACGGAAAGCGTTGCAAAAACCGGCAACGCTGCCAGAATTGCCACCCCATATTGCCGGAGTTGTTCGCGGGACATACGTTCTTATAGTAGCAAACTATCAACTATGTTTCATGGGATAGTTTATGGAATTTTCCATAGAGCTCATTTGGTATATGCCGAGAAAGAAGAGAGGTGAGTTTTTTGTCGATCTGATCCGTTGATAGGTTCGGAGAAACGCTTATAATTCCGCTTTTCTTACTTTTATCCGTGAGGGGAAAGAAGTCTTTTTCATTGAACGTGACAATGAGAAGATTACGTTTTATCGCAAAAGTATACACATCGGGATCCTTGAGTCCGGATTGATGAAAATCATGGACGATATGTTTCAGGGTGTGCCTGCTATTTAAACGTCGGAAGAGGGTTCTCGGAGGGAGATTTTCGTCCAGAAGGAGTTTATACTTATGCCATTTGTGCCCCATAATTTTGGGCGATCTCATCAATGACTGCCTCAAGCACCTTGAGGCTTATATGGGGATACTCCTCGCGAATTGCCTCGAGCGTATAGCCGTCTTTAAGAAGGAAGACAATGCGAGACACTGGTATTCTGGTACCGGCAATGACCGGAACGCCGGAGAGAATTTGGGGATCAGAAACAATGTATTTTTTCATAGGGGCGGTACTATAGCACACTCATCTTTTGCGAGCAAGGAGATCCTACGTTTTTATTATTTGCTTCTTACAGAACGATGTCAATGACGAATAGGATTAAGAGGTGGGAAAGGTAAACAACACATGATTAAATTGTAAAATTTTCCCGCCTTTGATTTTTATGCCCTCGTTTTGTAACATTTGAATTTTCTTTTGAATTGCCGCGCCGGACGACTGACCCATAAATCCGCCAATGGTGCCGTCGGAGGCCACCACGCGGTGGCAAGGGGTGTTGGGGGCATCGGGATTATGCTTAAGGATTTGGCCGATGGCGCGGTAAGCCTTGACCCCCAGCGCATCCGCCAGCGCTTTATACGTCGTGACGCGGCCGCGGGGAACCTTACGAAGCAAGGCGTATGTTTGTTTTGCAAGGTTGGTCATGACACCATTATATTATTTCTTCACAAACCAGTTGTAGCTGACGGCAAACAAATAGCCGACGAGCCAGGAACCGATGATGGCTGATACCAGACCCAGAACGAAGGTGTCTGTCGGGACACTTTTCGTGGCTATTTTACTAATATCAATGCCATGGAACCAGCTTCGGCCGACGCTCATGGCAAACTCCGGCGCCATGATGAATAGCTGTCGGCACACGATATAGACCACACCCATGGTAATGGCTAGTGCATTGGCGGTTGCGGTTGGGTTATGCTTCATAATTTCTCACCTCCTTTCGTCGTTATTTCCTCGTTTTTGTGAACATCTTGAGCCGCAGTGTTCGTGCACCGACCAAGAATTCATACATCGGTCCCCAGGCCAGTCCCCACGAGAGTCCCCAAATCATTTCAGTGAGCGGGACGTGACGAAACAGGAGTATGCCGGAGTCGGTGCCGTACAGCTTCCATATGCTAGTCATCCATTCGTGTGCGGTAGGGAAGAAGGTTTGCCCCAAAAAGTAGATGGTAAACATGGTTGCGGCTACCAGCAGTGCCGAGCCCACAGCGTTGGGTATAAGGTCAGGTCGAATAAGAAGCATAATACCGGCAGCCGCAATCATACCGATAGAACTGGAAAAAATAGAATTGATATTGAAGAGGTTGGTAAGGATAAGTAATGAGACCAACTCAATTCCTCCAAATACCAAAAGAAACCATTCGCGCCGAAATTTTTTTACTTTACAATAGCAGAGGTGTTTAACAAAAAGCGTCTCATAGAAAAATGCACCGATGCCGCCGATAGAAAAGCCAAACAGCATGTCCTCAACTCCGCCGATACCAGGCAGCGGCAGGCTGATGTATGGCTGCCAATAGTCGGCAAAGTACCAGAGCTCGGAGATAGGACCAAACAGCGCGCTAATGAGGCTTAAAACAAGCATGGGTCGTCGCAGGTGTTTGAGGCGAAGAAAAATGAATAGCCAAACGATTAAAAACAAAAGATTTGCCAGAAGATAGGAATACCGGTAGGGCAGGTTCATATATTCATCTTACCATTATTTTTCTGTCGAGTACTCTCATGGTTTCCATACAAAGGTTCGCTCTGGGACTCCTGCAATATCGCGAAGTGTCAGCGTGAGCGTGACTTGTTGGGGGATATCGGGGGTAAAAATTAGCGTGCCGCTTCTGTGGTGACCGCCGGGCGGAGAACCTTGCCACGTGGGCTTGTACGTCGTACCATTAATATCAGTTAAACCCGCAATTGCTTCGACATCGAAATCCAAGTCTACCGAATGCGTTTCAAACGCGACGTCAAACGAGGCAGGAAAGCCGACTTTTAATGTAACGGGGGTGACGGTTACGGTGACATTGCCGCCCTCGGATTGTTGGGGAGCAACAGAGGAGGATGGAGAGATGGGAGGAGGGGAAGATGGGACGATAGGAAGAGGAGAAGATGGGGAGAGGGAAGAAATTACTAGAATAAGTAGGATGCTGGCCGCAAGGGCAAGAATAATAGTTTTATAACTCAGATGCTGTAGCATAGCGATTATAAATAATGTAAGTGCTTGAGCATGACGACGATTCCGATCGCGTTGATGGCGAGACTGACGGTAAGTAGGGGAACTTGATAACGAGTCAGGAAAATGCTTAGCCCGGAAAGCCCCAGGAATGGCAGCACGTCTGTGGCATGGTGGGCGCAGCAGGCGAGCATGCCGACCGTGGCAGAGGTGCCACCCGCGGAAACCGCGGCCCGCTCTTTGTTACTATGTTTTAAAACATGGTAACAAAATTTCAGATGAGTGTAGAGGCCAACTTGTACGCCAAAA
>JACREP010000015.1 GCA_016218185.1 Candidatus Gottesmanbacteria bacterium
ACTTGCGGTCGTGGTATTCCTCACGAGCCAGAAACTCACGACGACCAAACCCGTGGCGCCTACGGTCCCGCAGGTAACGCCCAAAGCTGCCGAGCCCGCATGCACGCTCTCCTTTACGCTAACGGTGGCCACACCCACCCCGACGCCAACACCCGGACCTACCGCCACGCCCACACCCACATCAACGCCCGGAGCCACGGCTACACCCACACCTACTTCAACTCCCGGTCCGACCGCAACCCCAACCCCGCCTCCGGTGCCCGGCGGACCCACGCCGACACCCACTCCTCCTCCCACGCCGAAAGTGCCGGTTGCCGGCACGCCGGGTGTCCTGGGTGCTACCATCGGCATCGGCGCGTTCCTTATCCTCCTGGGCCTCGCGCTCTAATTGCCAAACTATTCAAAATCTGTCCGATTAGTCTAATTGGGATTTGACAAACTCATGAATTACTTCGAAGCTTTCTTTGGGCACTAAGACATACTTCCCATACATCCAGGCGGGCGGACTTTCCAACAGCGGTTCAATGGAAATTTTCTTGATCCGGTCTTCGGAAATTCTCAGCAACAGTTTCCCGACTGTTGCCAATTCACCGATATTCATATCCGTTTCCGTCGCATCGTCCAATGCGCGAAAGATTGCAAGCGGTTGTTGGGTAAACCAAATGCGGGGGCTTACCAGTTTTGCTTTGAGCGCCAACAATACGTCCTGCTGCCTTCTGCTTCTGGCAAAATCGCTCCCTTCATCTCCTTGGGCATGCCGGCTCCTGACGTAGGTAAGTGCGCGCGCGCCGCTCATTTGCTGCAGTCCTTGGTCAAAATGAAGCGGCTCATAACGGCACGCAAAAGTCGGGTCTCCGCCGCACAGATCGTTTTCACGGCCCTCGATGGGAAACTCGGGGTCGGTAAACGCAGTTGGAACATTCACGTCAATCCCGCTGACCAGATCAATAATGTCCCGAAAGCCGGAAAAATCAATCATAAACACGTAGTGTATGGGTACGCCGACGATATCTTCTACTACGGTTTTCGCAAGCAAAAACCCGCCGCCTTTCTTTTTTTCCTCCCCGTAATGATAGGCGCTATTTACTTTATCTTTTAACGTATCCGACCAAATGTCCCGCGGCACAGAAATCATGGCCATGGTATGCGCCCGCAAATTCAACGACAGCACAAGCATGGTATCGGTGAGATCCGCACCTGCATGTTGCCCCCCGCTGATCCCCAACAGAAGGATGTTGGTCCGGTAGTCTATTTGCCGAAGCGGCGCACCGGTATTGAATAGTATTCGAAGGGCAAACCCGGGAGTAATGCCCGTTTGCCTCATAAACCGCAAGCTCACTACTGCCGCACGCGCCACAAACAACACCAACGCTGTGGCAACAAACACGGCAAACACTGTCTTTATGCGGGTGCCAAAGAGCCGTTTAAATTTTGGTTGCATGATTATGGTATTGATTGTGCGGCAGTCAGAAGATCAAAAAATTTTGCCGCGTCGAGACTCGCTCCTCCCGGCAGTACGCCATCGATTGCCGGCTGGGCAACGAATGAAACGACGTTCTCTGCCGTCACGCTTCCCCCGTAGAGTACCTGCCTTATGCTGAATTTTTGCTTAAGAGTGGCAATAACCGTGGCGGCGTTTTCCGGCGTGTCCGCATATCCTGTACCGATGGCCCACACCGGCTCATACGCTGCTACATCGACATCCGCGGGTATTGGCGTTTTGTCGTCAGGAACACAAAAGATAATTTTCAATCCTGCTGCTTTCGCTTGTGCAACTTTTTGCATAAGAACTTCATCGGTTTCTCCGAAATATTTTCTGCGTTCCGAGTGCCCGATAATCACCCAATCAGCGAGTTCCTTAATCTGTGTTGCGCTCACCTCTCCGGTATACGCTCCCTCGCCAAACGGCGACACATCCTGTGCGCCAAGCTGGACAGGGAGTCTTAATTGAGAAATCTCTCGCTTAAGGGGATAAACAAGAGTGAATGGGACACACAAAACAACGGTTATATGATCCCATTTAGCATTTAGCATTTGGCATTTGGCATTGAATTGCCGAACCCATTCTTTTGCTTCGGCAATTCCCTTGTTGCTCTTCCAATTCCCCGCAATCAACAATGGTTTCATGTGCTACTATTATAATCTATGACTTCTTCGTTACTCAACGACTTAAACCCTCAGCAGCAAGCGGCGGTGATTCACACGGATGGCCCGGTGCTCATATTGGCCGGAGCCGGTTCGGGCAAAACGCGGGTACTGACCTACCGCGTCGCATATCTGATTGCAGAAAAACACGTGCCCCCCGACCAAATCCTCATGGTTACTTTTACCAACAAAGCAGCCAATGAAATGAAAGAACGGATTAAAAAACTTCTCGGCGGCACGGCAAGCCCCGCCGGGGAGCCAACAAAATTTAGTCCGGCTTCGATCTTGAACAGTAATGACTCCAAAGCGCCACGAGGGCTATCTTCTGAAGACGGACCTAAATTTTCGTTGGCGACCTCAGGCGGGGCACGAGATCTCCCTTTCGCCGGTACATTCCACTCGTTCTGCGCCAAAATACTGAGGCGCGAGGGGCACCACGTCGGCATCCCTCCCGGATTTCTCATTTATGATGAGGAGGACCAACTGGATACGGTCAAAGAGATCATGAAACAACTGGATATCTCCGCAAAAAATTTTAAACCGGGGAGCATCCTGGCAACCATTTCCGAAGCAAAAAATGAGCTCATCACGAGCGTCGAGTACCCGCAGTATGCCCGCGGCTATTTTCAGGAAACGGTGGCACGGATCTATTTGGAATATCAAAAGGCACTCAAAGACAACGAAGCACTTGATTTTGATGATTTGCTGATGGTTACGGTCAACTTGTTTGACAAGATGCCGGAGGTTCTGGGGACCTATCAGGAAAAATATCACTATGTCCTGATTGATGAATATCAAGATACGAATAAAGCCCAGTATACCCTCGCCAAACAACTTTCCGGCAGATGGCACAATATCTGCGTGGTGGGCGACGCGTCCCAAAGCATCTACCGCTGGAGAGGGGCGGACTTCCGCAATATCGTCAACTTCACCCGTGATTTTCCGGGCGTTCGTGTGTTTAACCTGGAACAAAATTACCGGTCTACCCAAATCATCCTGGATGCGGCGTTCGGCGTCATCTCTAAAAATCAAACCCACCCGATTTTAAAACTTTGGACCAAAAAAGCTGCCGGAGAAAAAATCACGCTGTATGAAGCGCGCAATGAGCATGACGAGGCATTATTTTTGGCGACTACCATCCTCCAGTCCGGTCAGCCCTTTACGGATTTTGCGGTCCTGTACCGCACAAACGCCCAGTCGCGGGTGTTGGAAGAGGCATTCCTCCATGCCGGCATCCCTTACCTCCTTGTGGGCGGGACACGCTTTTATGAACGAAAAGAAATTAAAGACGTCCTGGCATACCTCCGGCTCCTGGCCAACCCAAAAGATACCGTGTCATACCGCCGCATCGAAAAACTCGGTAAAGGAAGGCTCAAAAAATTTTTGGATTTTGCCGAGATAGTCACTAAAGACAATAAACTCGTCGAGCTAACCACCCTGGAATTATTAGACCAAGTGCTTAACGCCACTCAATATGTAGAACTCTACAATGCCAACGTTGAAGAAGAAGCATACCGGTTGGAAAATATTAAAGAGCTCCGCTCGGTGGCCATGGAATTTCCGGCCCTGGGTGAATTCTTAGAGACCGTGGCGCTGATCGAAAAAGAGGAAGTACGGTCAAAAAAACACGACGATACAAATCAAAAAGTTTACCCTGAGGATTCCCGAAGGGTTACCCTCATGACCCTTCACGCAGCCAAAGGGCTTGAATTTCCGGTGGTATTCATGGTGGGCATGGAAGAGGGATTGTTTCCGCACAGCCGCAGTCTCATGGATCGGGAGGAGCTGGAAGAGGAACGCAGACTTTGCTACGTGGGCATCACGCGGGCCAAAGAAAAACTCTACATGACCTACGCTAACCGCCGGCTGTTCTTCGGCACCCGAACCCAAAACATGGTCTCGCGCTTTATCAGCGACATACCGCAGGACGCGCTCGAACTCAATGTATCACTCGCCCAGGACGTTGGGTTTCAAAAAGAAAACCTTCTGCTTTAACGAAGCATCCGAATGGCAAGCACTGCGATGGTCCCGATCACCACAAGGAGTGACAATACAATTTCTATCTCCAAAAAGAGTCGCGCCAACCCCTTCACATGGCTAAACGAGAGAAGTGGAAGAAACAATCGGCTGTCCACCGGAAGCCAGGAAACCGGCTGTTCTGTTTTTCGCCTGGTACCTCGTTTCATGTCACATTCTATTGTAACACACCAAAAAAAGAGGGATAATATGCTGTATGAAAAAGACCGACAGAACAATCCATGACAAGGCGGCGACCCACCCGCTCCAGTCTTGGGCCTGGGGTGAGTTTCGGAAAAACATGGGGGTAGATGTCGTGCGGGTAAACGGCTGGCAATTGACCTTCCACACCATCCCGCATACCCCTTTTACCGTCGGCTATTCTCCAAAAGGCCCAATGCCGACAAAAGCAATGCTAGCAACGCTAGTAAAACTAGCAAGACAGAAAAACGCAATATTCATCCAATTAGAACCAAATGTCATCTGTCATTGCGAGCCCCGGCTCGGCGGGGCGTGGCAATCCCCAACAAAAACAGAGATTGCCTCGCTAATCGCTCGCAATGACAAACAATTGAAACCTTCCCACCACCCCTTATTTACCGAATATACGTTTATCCTTGATCTGACCAAATCTGAAGAGGAACTCATGAAGGCCATGCACCCCAAAACCCGTTATAACATCCGCGTTGCTCAAAAACATGGCGTGACCGTGCAGGAAGACAATTCCGGCCGGGCATTTGAGGAATATCTCCGATTAACCGCCGAAACCACCGCCCGGCAGGGATTTTATGCACACAACCAACAGTATCACCGGATGATGTGGCAAATCATGTCGAAAGCAGGCATTGCACACCTGTTCACCGCCAACTACCAAGGCGCAACACTTGCGGCATGGATTATCTTTGCCTGGAAGGATACGATCTATTATCCCTACGGCGCTTCATCACGGGAACACCGGGAGGTTATGGCCCCAGCGCTGCTCCTTTGGGAGATCGCACGCTGGGGTAAACGCCAAGGTTATCAAACATTTGATCTATGGGGAGCTCTCGGGCCTCCGCCAGCTGGCGGACACGATCCGCAAGATCCCTGGTACGGCTTTCACCGGTTTAAAGAGGGTTTCAATCCGGACATTGTAGAATTCATCGGCTCCTACGATCTGGTTCTTCGTCCCATTCTCTACCGGCTTTATTGCATCGCAGACACCATCCGATGGAAGATTCTTCATATTAACATGTTAACACGTTAATACAATGGAAATTCAACAGTCACCATTGTATGCTGATTTCATTAAACTCTTGAATTGGCAAATCGTTTCCGCGGACGGCGTAAACATATTTTTTAAACATTTCCCTTTCATAGGCAGCATGGCCAAAATGCACCGGCCACCCAAACTTCCGGATATAAAAAGATTAGTACCCATACTAAAAGAACAGAAGATCCGATCTATTTCCGTTGAACCGGACAGCAATATTGAACAAAAGAAGTTTAACCCCTGGATCAAAAAACTCGCACAGCATATCACCATCAACAAGACGCATTTTCTTCCTACAAAAACAATCCACATTGACCTCACCGTATCAGAAGGCGAAATATTTGCGCGTTTCTCTGAGGCCAAACGCAGGGCGGTGCGGCGGGCACTGAAGAATAATCTACAAATCTACAAATCTACAAATATAAATGAATTGATCCGCATCAAAAATAAATCCACAGGTCTCTTTGGTTTTGTCACCACCACGGGTGTAGACAAACTCTGGCAAATCTTTGCGCCCAAACACGCCGCAATTTTGCTGGCATATAGCAATGTCATTGCGAGCCCCGGCTCAGCGGGGCGTGGCAATCCCCATCGAATTCAAAGATTGCTTCGTCGCTTCGCTCCTCGCAATGACAAAGTTTTTGGTGGAGTCTTACTTCTTTTCTGGAATAAAACCGCCTACTACTGGATTGCCGGCTCCACGAAGGAAGGAAAGAAGTTGTTTGCTCCCACACTCCTCGTTTGGGAAGCGTTGAAGCTCTCCAAACAACGGGGGTGCAAACAATTTGATTTTGTCGGCGTCTGGGACGAACGCGAGCCCAGCAAGTTTTCCGACTGGAAGGGGTTTACCAAGTTCAAGGAAGGTTTCGGCGGCAATGCCCTCTCCTACCCTATACTCCGATAATTCCGCAGAACAGTTTGTATTCGCAGTTGCTGCACAGTTGGTTTCCCGAGCAGCGGAAATCCGAAGTCTCGATTTCTTTTGCGATGGCAACGATTTTTTCTTTCTCAAGCGCCAGTTGTTCCTGCGTTCTGGTGGTGGAAATTTTTTGCTGCACGTCAAAGTAGTAAAGCGACAATGTGATGTCTTCCGGTTTTTTTTGAAACGGTGGGGTAGCTACTTCTGTTGCCGCAATAGCATACATGGAAAGCTGCAGGCTTGTGTCCATCTCCCGCTTTGATGGCACCCGGCCGGTTTTGTAATCGATAATTTCTATCTTGCCGCTAGGCAGAGCATCCACGCGGTCAATTTTTCCTCCGATTTTCATCTGCTTGCCTCCGGCCCGAATGGGGACGGTAAACGGCTGCTCCAAAACAACGGGCGTACTTTTAGCATCGAAGGCAACATCAAAATATTCTTCCAAATATTTTTGGCCCCGCCGCTGCATTTCCTGCTCATATTTTTTACTCGTGTATCCTTCACGGAGCCAGTTTTTATCTAAAAGTTCCAATAGCAATTTTTTATTCACCCGTTCTCCCTGTTGTTTGCGCTGATAGAAATCCTTAAGAGTCAAATGGATACTGTTTCCAAACGAAAGTGCCGGCGACGGCGCGGATTGGATACCCAGGATATGGCGCAGTTTGTAGTGCAGCGGGCAAAGCTGAAACGCCTCAATCTGCGAGTACGATAAATACTCCACGGTTCGGGCCGGTCGCGGACCCAAGGGGATTGTTTCCGTCTTTTTCCATTCCAAAAGCGAAAGCTGCTTTTTTTCTCTTGCTGTCTTACCGTCTGCCTGTCTTACCGTCTCTTCTCCCAACGCTTCCCCCACAAACGGTGAAATTTTTTTCTCCCGCTTTCCTTCGCCGTAATAATCCGCTGCGGTAAGGTAAAGAAGATCCCGCGCCCGCGTCATCCCTACATAAAACAGTCGGCGCTCCTCCTCCAGGTGATAGTCTCCTTCCGGCAACACTTCTTTAATAAGGTCATCGGGAATCGGAATCTGTTCTCGTCGCTCGGTCGTAGGAAACCTTTGGGAAACAAGGTTCACCAAAAAGACCACCGGAAATTCCAGTCCCTTGGCGCTGTGAATAGTTAAGATATTGACCGCATCGTTCTGACTCCAGTCCGTATCGCCGGCAAGGGGTGACTCGCCCAGTTCCATCGAAAGGAGGATCCAATCAAGTACTGCAGGAACGCTTGCATCCTCGTGTTCCACTTCATAGGTTTTGAGTTTATTAAAAAACT
>JACREP010000020.1 GCA_016218185.1 Candidatus Gottesmanbacteria bacterium
ATCAGCCGTTTCAGACCATTGCGTGTCTGTACAATTACACGAGGGATATCCGGTAGAGAAATGAAACCATCCTAAACCGTGTTATGGCATCTTACGGGGCTATTTCACAACTAGTCTATTGCATATCAAGGCCGTAGTGAAAACCGGCAGAACGCAGTTAAGGCAATTGCAGATAAATTCATCCAGGCTCATTCCCAAACTGGTTGTGCGGGTGAACTCCATTTGACCACTGCATAATAGGGGTTCTTAAGCAGCTGGCACAAGCCGTAGTGTAACCTCCAGGTACGAACGCGGGACAATTGACAGACCCCCCTTTTTTGATATGATGGTGAAGAATGAAACGCCTGAGTTGGGATCAGCGGAAATCCCTTTCGGAATTTTCAAATACTGTCGCGGCCGCTTGGTTTACGGCGGGAGTGATCTCACCGTTATTTACGAAAGCAAAATCTCTTGAAGAGGTTGCAGTATTTCTTTTCAGCGGTCTTTTCATGACCGGCGTCATGTTGCGATTATCTTTGTTGTTTTTGGAAAGGAAATAGGTATGATTGAGTGGGATGTGAGAAATACATATTATCTAGCGATGATCGTCACGAGTCTTATGGTGATCGTATTTTATTTTCTGTTCGGACGGAGGAAGTAATATGGATCTGCTTGGTATTGTGGCGATTATCTTGATGATAATTGCGGCATATGTTACCACCAAAGCCAGGTATTGACAACGGAATACATTTGGTGATATACTAATAATTCGCAATTAAATAAGACGTTGATGAGGAAAGTGCAGTACCACGTAGGGTACACACCTCGAGCCTCGGAGTCTGAAGATCGAAAAAATCCCGCGAAGCCTTGTGCGAAGTAGGAAAGTAGATCTTACAAATGAGTCAACTGATGTCGCTGTCAAGGCACGCCCTGAGCGTAGTCGAAGGGCATATACAGCGCCATTTTTCGTTCGCCAGCTGGCGAACGGCAGTTGAGAAGAAGGGTGGCACCACGGGTTAAACCGTCCTTTCGGGCCTCTATCCCTTTTTAGGGATCGAGGCTTGAGCGGACGGTTTTTTGGTGGAGAAAACAAGAGCTTCACACATCGGATGTGTGAAGCTACTGGGATGATGGCGGGAGGTTTTATGAAAAAACTTTGGGAGAAACATTGGCAATTAGACCAACAGGTAGAAGCCTTTGAGACCGGCGATGATCTCCTGTTGGATCAAAAACTCGTTTGGGCTGACGTAGCCGGATCGCTTGCCCATGCCGCGGGCTTGAAAGAGATGGGCATATTGTCGCAAAAAGAGTTCACCCAGGCAAAAAGGGGATTGTTGAAAATCCTACTTCTGGCTAAGCACGGGGAATTTACCCTTATCATGGGCGATGAGGACATCCATACAAAGATAGAAAACTATCTCACCGATCACTATGGGCAGGTGGGCAAAAAGATCCACACCGGACGCTCCAGAAACGATCAGGTGCTGACTGCCATCCGGTTATTTTCCAAACAGCAACTTTTTGATATTTGGGTGGCAGCTGTCCATCTGGCTGATGCATTTTTATGCTTTGCGAAACAGTATGAGTATGTTCCCATGCCCGGGTACACGCATATGCAAAAAGCCATGCCCAGCTCGGTGGGGATGTGGGCTTCTTCTTTGACCGCGAGCCTTTTGGACGATATTGTTCTGCTCAAGGCTGCATATACGCTTATTGACCAGTCGCCGCTTGGGTCTGCGGCCGGATACGGCGTGCCGATCGCGATTGACCGCGGCAAAAGCGCAAAACTCCTCGGGTTTGGTGCGGTCCAGTCGCCCAGCCTGTATTGCCAAAACAGCAGGGGAAAGATAGAGGCAGCGGTGGTAGCTGCACTGGTTTCACTTGCCCAAACCGTCAACAAATTTGCAAGCGACGTACTCCTGTTTACCACCAGTGAGTTCGGATTTTTTACTGTTGCCAATGCGCTGGCGACCGGCAGCAGCATCATGCCGCAGAAGAAAAACATTGACGCGGCGGAGCTGTTGCGGAGTAAAGTCAATATTATTTTAGGCTATTACAACAGCATCGTTGGCATTTCAAACAATCTGCCATCTGGATATAACCGCGATCTGCAGGATACCAAAAAGCCTTTCATGGAGGCGCTTGCCATGAGCAAACAAATCTGTTCCATTGCTGCCTTTTTGGTACAAAACCTGAAACCGAACAGGGAAAACCTTGTAGCCGCTATGACGCCGGAAGTGTTTGCTGCACACCAAGTGTTTGATCTGGTTACCCAGGGCATACCATTTCGGGATGCGTACAAAATGGCTCCTCCTAAAGCTCCACTGCAAGGTTCAACCTTGCAGTGGATTACTGATGTGCTCCATAGATCAACACACCTTGGCGGACCGGGAAATTTGGGATTAAATGCGTTACAAAAAAAACTCGCCGCAGAGCGCCATTGTTGCCACAACGCGACCATGCAGTTTACCGCTGCTATGGCGCGATTGGGGGTTTACCCGGCATCCCGCAGTGGCGGGATTGCCGGGTAGGCTAGATCGGCGGTGAGAAATATGAAAACAAAAACAAACTATATCAAAGTGGCCTCGTATGAGGCGAAAAAGGGAGAAGTGAAAAAAATTCTTCTTCTCTATTCCGGCGGTCTGGACACGAGCGTGATGCTTACGTGGATCCAGGATCAGTATAAAGCCAAGGTCATAACGTTGACGCTGGACATCGGCCAGCAGCACGATGATCTGGCAGCGATCAAACAGAAGGCGCTCAAATTCGGCGCGGTCAAAGCCATTACCCTGGATGCAAAAGAAGAGTTTGCCGGTGAATATCTGGCAAAAGGCATCAAAGCAAACGCGTGCTATCAGGGCAATTACCATTTATCGACACCGATGGGCAGGGCGATTTTGGCTAAAAAAGCGGTCGAAGTGGCGGCGACGGTAGGCGCTGACGCCATAGCCCACGGCTGTACGGGCAAAGGCAATGACCAGGTGCGTATCGAAGGATATGCGCTGACGCTTAATCCCAACATTAAAATCATCGCACCGGTCCGTGAGTGGGGGATGGACAGAAATGATGAGATTGCCTATGCCCAAAAATACGGCATACCGGTACCGGCGTCTGTCGATTTTCCCTACAGTGTGGACGACAACATGTGGGGCATGACCTGGGAAGGCGGGGAGATCGAAGATCCGGGGGTGATTTCGCCGATTGAAAAATTCTTGACGACGTATACCTTAGTCAAAGACGCGCCCAATGAGCCGGAGCTGGTCAAGCTGACGTTTGAAAAGGGTATTCCGGTGGCATTAAACGGCCAAACCGTGCCGCTTGCGGCCTTGATCGGCAAACTCAATGTCATTGCCGGAGTCCATGGCGTGGGCGTCGTGCACATGGTGGAGGACAGACTCGTCGGCGTCAAAGATGTGGGCGTGTATGAGCTGCCTGCTGGCCATGTCATCATTGAAGCCCATAAGGCGCTGGAGAAGTACGTTTCGACGCAGAAGCTCAATCAGCTCAAAGATGAGATGGACGTGAAGTGGGGATACCTTTGTTACAGTGCGATGTGGTATGACCCGGTGATGCAGTCGATCAATGCATTTAATGACTTCGTCAACGAAAAGGTGACGGGTGAGGTGACGGTGAAGCTGTTGAAAGGCAAGGCCGACGTGGTAGCCATGACGTCGCCGTTTGGCCTGGCGCACACGTCGTTTACCAATACCGACGGGTATGCGTTTAACGTGAATGCGAGTGCCGGATTTATCGAAATTTACAGCCTGCAGATGAAGCTGGCAAACCAGGCGGGGAAGTAACTGCGAAGCGGGGGTTTTCTAGAGACTCCCGCTTTGGCAGGAAAGATTATGAACCATTTTTTATCTATTACCGATCTGACGGTGGAAGATATGCAGCACATCTTTGTGCTGGCCAAAACGCTCAAGCGCGAAGTGAAAACGGGGGTCTATCGCGATGCGTTGGCGAAGAAGACGCTGGTGATGCTGTTTGAAAAACCGAGCCTGCGCACGCGGCTTTCGTTTGAAGTGGCTATGACGCAGTTGGGCGGACACGCGGTGTACCTTGGGCCCGACGAGGTGGGTTTGGGCACGAGGGAACGTGTGGCTGACGTTGCGGCCGTGGCATCCACGATGGGAGACGCCTTGATGGCCCGTGTGTTTTCCCACTCGACTGTTTTTGAACTGGCAAAGCACGCCCGGGTGCCGGTTATTAACGGACTCTCCGATTGGGAACACCCGTGCCAGATACTGGCGGATCTTTTTACCATCCGCGAGATAAAGAAAAAGATACAAGGATTAAAACTGGCGTTTATCGGCGACGGCGAAAATAACGTCGCCCATTCGCTCGTGTTAGCCGGTGCGCTTTGGGGGATGGACGTGTCTGTTGCCAGCCCCAGGGGGTATGAGGTGAAAGATGAGATTTTTGCTATCGCAGAGCATCTTACCCGCCAATCGGGGGCAGTGGTATCCCAAACCAATGATCCGATGGAAGCGGTGGCCGGGGCAGATATCGTCTATACCGACACCTGGGTCAGTATGGGTGATGAGGCGGATCGTGCCACGAGACTTCGGGTGTTTGCCCCGTATCAGGTGAATAGCTGGATCCTTTCTCACGCCAAGGCAGATGCGATTTTTATGCACGACATGCCGGTTACGCGCGGCCGCGAAGTGACGGAAGAT
>JACREP010000021.1 GCA_016218185.1 Candidatus Gottesmanbacteria bacterium
TGAGGCGAAAAAGCGTATCTATATCATTTTACAAAAAAGCAGTACAAAACATACCAAAGTGCAGCAGGATGAGATAGCGGAGAAAGCGGCAGTGGCAGCGGTCAAGTACGCGATGCTCAAAGTCGGAGCTGCCGGCGACATCGCGTTTGACCTGGAGAAGTCGGTTTCCTTTGAGGGTGACTCGGGGCCGTATTTGCAGTACACGTACGCAAGATGCCGCTCGGTGCTACGGAAAGCGAATACCACTGTCATTGCGAGGAGTTCCGCTTCGCGGGACGACGAAGCAATCTCTAAAAGTAAGGGGATTGCCGCGGTCGCCGAAGACGGCTCCCTCGCAATGACAATGAACCCCGAAGAACGTTCCCTCGCCAGGCTCATCGGCCAGTTCCCGGACGTGGTAGGGGCAGCTGCGGCCAATTTCGCGCCCAATACCATCTGTACCTACCTGTTTCATCTGGCACAGGCATTTAATTTGTTTTACGCAAAACACCAGATACTCGCAAGAGACAAGGGACAGGAAACAGGAGACAAGAAAACTAACGCCTCTGACCTGTCTCCTGTTTCTGGGCTCCTGTCTCTCCGTTTGGCTCTCACCGCTTCCACGGCCCAAGTCCTGGCCAACGGCCTGTACCTCCTGGGCATCGAAACACTCGAGCAGATGTAGACGCTTATTTACTCCTCCTTTTGGATTGTTGAGGGACAAAAATAGCCTGAGCACCGATTTCGCGTATATCAACCACCGTACGAGGGGGAAGCTGGTAAGGTTCTGATCTGCCAAAGACGGTAAGCGTTGCTGGAGCAACTCCGATCGGATCATCCACCTCGACTATCTTGCCATCAATAATAACACGGGCTTTGGCGCGGCTAGGAACCACAATTACATCTACTTTTCCCTCCGGTGTTGGCACAGATTTTTGCGTGGCTATAGTCCTCTCAAAACGAAATGAACATTACTCTAGGATGTGATACGCTGGATGAGTGATTGATCCTGCCCAGACGAGCACAGAAGAACTTCAGCTCCTCAAACAACACTACGATAAAGGGGTGGGAACGATTGGTCATCGCGCTCACGCCATCCTCCTGTCTGCTTCGGGAAACTCCCCGTATGCCATCAGTCAAGTCTTGTTTCGTTCAGAAAAAACAATCCGATCATGGATTGGTCTTTGGCAGGTTAAGCGCCTTGCCTCGTTGTTTTCCGAGCATCATGATAATGATCACGCCTCCAAACTCACGAAACCCCAACGAGAAGAAATTACCCGTATTCTTCGTTCTCCACCCTCTGTCTCCGGTATTCCCAAGGAGTTTTGGGATGTCTCCTCGCTCCGACAGTATGTGGTGGCTCGCTTCGGCGTCGTCTACGAATCTCCTCAGTCGTATCACTTTCTGTTTCGGATCAGTAATTTTTCCTTCAAGGTACCAGCCACCTTTGATCTCCGGAGAAACGATCACGCAGCACACCAGCGTCTGGTGGAAATCAGAAAGCTCATAGCCCCATTGCTTACGGATGCCGCATGGGTAGTCTTAGCCGGGGACGAATCCCGAATTACCTGGGAGGCAGTGGTCCGGAGAGTCTGGCTCCCGAAAGGAAAACCGTCAGTCCTTCGAGTACACCGGGAATCAGACGCACAAAATTTTGTGGGATTCCTGAACCTTACCACAGGAAAACCCCTCCTCTATCCTGTTCCCTGGCAAAACCAACGGGAGATTATCAAGGTGTTGAAGCTTGTTCTCAAAAAGTATCCGGAGAAACGAATTTGTTTGGTCTGGGACAATGCGAGGTTTCACAAGGGAAAGCTGATCAGAAAAGCGCTGGAAAACAAACTCTCCAACTATTTTCTCATCAATTTTCCACCATACGCTCCCGATACCAATCCCCAAGAGCACATCTGGAAGTGGGGAAAAGACCAGATAGCCAATCACCAGTTTTCAACCCTCAAAGACCTTTCCCGTGTGTTTCGGAAAGCAATTATGGGCCGGAATTACTCCTATCAAATCTGACCATTTCGTTTTGAGAGAGCTATATCATGAATACACAGTCTATGATTAGAAATTTTGCCATCATTGCCCATATCGACCACGGCAAATCGACGCTTGCGGACCGGCTGATGGAGCTCACCGGGACGGTAGCTAGGCGGGAGATGGTGGAGCA
>JACREP010000022.1 GCA_016218185.1 Candidatus Gottesmanbacteria bacterium
CTGCCAGTAGTACCATGGGCCGAACGTAAACTGGCCAAGGGACGAAAAGGGACCGGTTAAAGGAAACTGTAAATCCTTTGCTCCCTGATACGCCACAAACGCGTCGCGGCTCGAGTCATCGCCGATCCCATAGCGAAGCGGCGCGTTATAGAAGCGGAAAAAGATCGCGACGGCGAGGATAAGAAGGAGAACCAGTGGCGTTTTTGTTCGGGAGGACATGGATTTGAGTATAGCACGTACTGTCTCCTACTTCTTTGCCCATGACCGGGCTTCGTTTATGAGGTTTTTTCCGTGGATAATCCATAAACCCGTGAATACGATGACGGCCCCTGCAACAAATGCCGGAGTAATTTTTTCTCCCAAAGCGATCACATTGACGCCGACGCCGAAGATAGGCCCGATATACGTGGAAAGTGAGGCTGTCGTTGCTGAGGTATGCTTGATCGCCCATTGGTACAGAGTAAATGTAGCGACGGAAACAAATATGCCGAGGTGGGCAACAAGAAGGAATATCGATGGTTTTTGGAGAGCGGCGAGATACGGTGTTTTAAATGTAAAAAGACTCATGATGAAAAAGACTGCACACGAAGTAAAAATGAGAAAACTGCTGATAGTAAGTGGAGAATAGCCTTTCGCCGACGAGGCATGCCGTGAGCCGATGAGGTAGATGGACCAGACGACGGCCGCAAGCACAAAAAACATATTTCCCGGGAGGTTTCCGGATACAGATTCTCCGCGCTCCAGCATGGGCAAGAGAGCGATAAGGATTACGCCGACAAGGCCCACCGTGATGCCGGCAAGCGTACGGATAGTCAATCGTTCGTTAATAAAACGACGTGCTATAAGCGAGGTTACCAGCGGTACGGCTGCGTAAATAAGCGTTGCGGCGTTGGCAGTAGACGTTTGGAGCCCGATAAAGTAAAAGAGCATATTGCCTGCGCCCATAAGTGAGAAGGGCAGTAAATCCCTGATCATGTGTTTGGGTTTTGACGTTTCCTTCAAAAAAAACGGCAGGATAACAATGGAGGCTACAAAAAACCGCAGAAAACCGGCAAAATATGGGTCAAATGTTCGGACGATGATTTTAGAAAGCCCGGCGGTGGACCAGAGGAGTTGAGCCAAAAGAATTGCAAGCAGCGCCTTCGTGCGGGAAGACATGAGGAGATTATACATCGAACCGATGGTGTCTTGACAGCGGGAATGATTTTATGTACACTAGTGTACATATGACGTACATTCTTC
This sequence comes from Candidatus Gottesmanbacteria bacterium, assembly GCA_016218185.1. GTDB lineage: Bacteria > Patescibacteriota > Microgenomatia > UBA10105 > UBA927 > JACREP01. Next base: position 1,243 of record JACREP010000022.1, read on the forward strand.
CCATTACCGAAGTGAGAAAAAACATTTTTGCATTATCCGAAAAGGTCGCCAGAACAGGTGAAGTCATTGAAGTGGAAAAAGAAGGGAGGAGGATTGTGAAAATCGTCCCTATCCATAACGATCCAGCAGGAAAAGCTGACTATATTCTGACCCACATTCTCCCCAAACTTGCAGGTGCGTGGAAACATGTGCCACCGGCGGAAGTTGCCGCGGAGCATACGTGGGCGAGGAGTGTACGTGAGAAGCGTTACTGGAAGCGGCACATTTTTTCATGAGAAAAATCTTGGTTGATAGCGATATTATTATCGATTTTCTGCGGACAGGCAGTGGCGCACTTCCAAAGTTATTTATTGGCCAACGCGGCGGCAAGCTGGAACTGTTTCTGTCTACTATTACGGTCCTTGAACTTTTTGCGGGTAAATCATCTAAAGCTATTGCCGGGAAGCTACGGGAATTTTTCACTGGTTTTACTGTTATACCGTTAGGAGTTGATCTGGCGATGTTTGCCGGAGAACTGAAACGGGATCATCGGGTGGACACGGCGTTTGCGGATTTAGTCGTTGCCGCAACCAGTTTATCCATCGGCGCGAGACTTGCGACGCGCAATAGACGGCATTATCACGGTATACCCAAGCTTCGATTTTACTCTTCGTGACGAGAGTGTTTTTCTCTTTGTCCGATCTGCGTTATAATTCGGTGTATAGGAAGGGTCGCATAGTGGCCTAGTGCGCGCGCTTGGAGAGCGCGTATCGCCGCAAGGTGATCGCGGGTTCAAATCCCGCCCCTTCCGCAACGTAAGAAATTTTTCTAAACGAAAAATTTCGACGTTGCTGTCGCGTTTAAATTACGAAGTAATTTATTACGCGACGCCCGTATTACGTTCCATTCGCTAAGATAAACGCGGCTGCCGCCATATGTTTTACTGCGTCTATATCCTTCAAAGTCAAAAAGATGATAGTTTCTATATCGGATATACCAATGACTTGATTAAACGATTTAAACAACATAATTCTGGAGAAAATCAGGCAACAAAGCCGTTTCTACCCTACAAACTTATATTTTATGAAGCTTTTCTTAATAGAATAGATGCGAAGAATCGTGAAATATATTTAAAGAGCGGTTATGGTAGAAAAACTATAAATGGTTTACTTAAGAAATATTTGAAGTGAAGCTGACAGGGGACGAGATTAGAACCTAAAATTATGACTCATTTAACAGCACTGGAAATTGAAAATAAAATTGGTTCAGTTTATCTCAAAACTACTATTTATACGGTAAACAAGACCGATGAGATCGTTCATGTTATTACTGCGGGACACCGGTCTACTGTATACAATTAATCTATGGATGTTCGGGAAATTGAAGCCAAGTCGATTCTGAACCGATGCGGGATACCGGGCATTGACTTTGTCGTCAATCCCTATATAGGCTGCCGGTTTGCGTGCAAATACTGCTACGCAAGTTTCATGGGCAGGTTTGTGGGCAAAACAGTGGCCGACTGGGGAGCGTACGTGTATGCCAAAGTGAATGCACCGGAACTGCTTCGGGCAGAGTTGTCCAAAAAGGTAAAGAATAAAGGGATCGGTAAAGAGATATTTTTCTCCTCTGTCACGGATCCGTATCAGGGGATGGAGGCTAAATACCGATTAACCAGGGCGTGCCTCAAGGAGCTTCTCGAGTTTGGATTTGTTGGGCTCGTAAGTATTTTGACGAAGTCGGATTTGGTTCTAAGGGATGTCGATCTTTTCAAAAAATTGCCCCGCGTATCCGTGGGGCTTACCGTCACGTCCACGGACGACGGCGTTTCGCGATTTTTTGAAACATATGCCCCTCCCTCCTCGCGCCGGATTGCAGCCCTTGCCGCGTTAAACAAAGAAGGCATCAGTACCTACGCATTTATCGGTCCGTTGCTCCCGCACTTTGTCGCACGAGAAGATGCTCTGGACCGGCTGATGGCTGCCATTGCAGACAGCGGCGCGCGCGATATATTTGTGGAACACCTCAATCTTTCCTCGTATATCCGAAACAGACTTATGGAGGAAATGAAAGGGGAGGAGAGGACAATCGTTGAAAAGTTTTACTCTTCCCAATCAAAAGAATATCGGGATGAACTGGATGTGCTGGTAAAGAGCCTTTTGAAAAAGAATGGTTTACGGCTCATCCTCAATCAAACGATTTATCACAAAGAGTTCCGGGGTCAGATCGATGCGGCGCCGGCATCTGCGAGTTTTACGTAGAATTTCCTTTTCCCTTTTCGAAGGGAAAAACCTTTTCGAATAGCCTCATACAGAAAAGATATATTCATGTGTTCCGTAAGCTGCCGTATCAAGAATCGTTTGACCTCTTTCGGTAATGAGAAAAAACTTGATACTTGTTGAAATCCAAACGACTCCACCGTGTGTTGTGCTGCAGGGTGTGAGCTGGTAATGAATACGGATACGGCTGGGTAGTCGTCGATAATTGTTTTCAAAAGACGTTTTCCCAATCCTTTGCCATGATATTTTTTTAATAGAACCAACGGGCCGAGTTTAATCCAGTGGTCAAATCGATATACACCGCATGCCCCAGCGAACACCCGGTCCACCTCGAGAACATACGGGTCAATCAGGCGACGCCAGCGAGCCGGGCTTACATACGCAAGGTCCGGAAATAATCGAATGTCCTGCATCAGGCGTGTTATTTCTGACTCTGTCAGCGAACGGCGTTTTATGGAAACATTCATGGGGTTTATTATACAATGAGGAATGTAAGAAGGCAGTGGAAGCGTGAAAAAAGCGTATTCATAATGAATGCAAAGCGACGAAATCAACAGTATTCTAAAGCCGATCGATTGTGGGGCGGTGATGGGCCGTATTCTGAAGCGCACCTGATTGTGGAAACGCGCATTCTCGACGATCGGGTAAGCAGGATATTTATCGTCGTAGAGGTGAGCATAAACCCATATACCTACGAGTGCATTCGTGCGCATAGAACATTATTTAAGAGTGATGAGATGATTCAGCAATTACTTGATCATTCGGAATATCGAGGTCAGCCGGATGGATACGTCTCGATGGCATTTATTGATGAGTATAGGGATTCGGAGGTTATGGAGATGGCTCAGGAAGCAATAGGGCGCTGTAAAGATACCATTATCAAAATGCACAAATTTGTGATGCAGCAGCTCAATAAAGAGAGAGCGAAAAATTAAATAATGAGTGGGTGCAACATATGCGTGAGTATCAGAAAATGATGACCAAGATGATGGAAGAGCACAAAGAGATCTTCGAGAACTTCAAGGATATTCATAATGAGTATGCAATGAATCCCGCCCAGTGGCAGAAATTGTTTAACCAGTACGGCGCGGAGGTTGTGGAGATTATCCGTGAGTATGAACGCAGGCTTTGTGCCAATATGGCAACCGGCAATTACGGCAGGTTTTCCGCAAGCCTTTCAGAAAAATTTTGGGGCGAGGTGAGGAGCGTGTTCCCCAAAATCGATTTCGTGGGAGTGAAAACAAGAGGGTAGCATATTGACAAAGGTATATATAGTGTATATACTTCGTATATATGAATACGGCAGTGATAAATATTAAAACTGATCCGAAGGTGAAGAAAGAAGCGCAGGCAGTGGCGGAGCGTTTGGGATTTTCGTTGAGTTCTGTACTGAATGCATACCTGCGAAAACTCATCCGCACTCGTACGGTTGAGTTTTCCGACGATGTACGTCTGGAATTAACGCCATGGGCGAAACGAATGTTGAAGCAATCCGAAAAAGATACCAGGACGGGATTCGTTTCCCCAACATTTAGCAATGTAAAAGACTCTATTACTTGGCTTAACGATCCGAATGCTCGATATCAGAATGGACATCCGGTACGATAAAATATTTTGTAAGCAATACCGCAAGGCGAATAAGAACATCCGTTCGGCCTTTGTAGAGCGACTCCGGCTTTTTCAGACCGATTCTTTTCACCCCTTTCTTCATAACCACGAGCTCACAGGCGCGTACAGAGGATATCGGAGTATCAATGTTACCGGTGATTGGCGGGCGCTCTATATGGAGAGCCGTTTCGCGACAGGCGTGGTCATCGTGGAATTTAAATTGTTTGGTACGCACAGTCAGTTGTACAAAAAATAGAAGAACATATGATTATCTGTACGTTTGAAAATGGCAAGATGGCGAGGCTGCGGCATGTGGTGGTGCACGCGATTGTGGAGAAAGACGGCGCGTTGCTTTTGGAAAAGCGTTCCGGCGACCTCCTGGAATCCGGCAAATGGGGATTGCCCAGCGGCTTTTTGGAACGGGACGAAACCGCGAGCCAATGTGTCATCCGCGAGCTTGAGGAGGAGACGGGGTGGACCGGCGAAGTCATTGCGTTGTTTCGCGTCAACACCAAGCCAAACCGGCCTGCGGAGGACCGGCAAAATGTGGCACTTGAGTTTCTTGTCAAACCTATTAAAAAAATTGGAGTTCCGGACCACGAGTCGTCCAAAGTCGAGTGGATTGCGATCGATAAACTGTTACCTTTTGATCAATTCGCATTTGATCACGGCGAAAGCATTGAATTTTACCTCAAGTATCGCAACGCCCCATTTGCCATCCCCATCGTTGAGTGATATTCTCCTGGTTGCTATGAGCGACGTTGAAGAAATCAAATCGAGACTTAATATTGTCGACACGATCAGCAAGCGGGTGACGCTTAAGAAAGCGGGCCGCAACTTCAAAGGGTTGTGCCCGTTTCACAACGAAAAAACAGCGTCATTTATCGTTTCTGCCGACCGGCAGACGTACCATTGCTTCGGGTGCGGCAAAGGCGGAGACATTTTTTCCTTCGTGATGGAGTACGACCACGTGGATTTCCCGGAGGCGCTTGAAGAGTTAGCAAGCCAGGCAGGAGTCACCTTAACCCGGCGAATTTCCGATACCCCGCAGGCAAAACTCAAAGAAAAAATTTTGGAGGTCAATCATTTAGCGGGCGAGTTCTATCACTACCTACTGACCCAGCACAAATTGGGACAAAACGCCCGGGACTATTTGAAGAACAGGGGCATCACGGATAAATCCATGAAAACGTTTACCTTGGGTTACAGCCCCAACAGCTGGGACGGGATTCTCAAATTTCTTAAAAAGAAAGGGTATGAAGAGGAACTATTGGAACGGGCAGGATTAATCATCAGAACACAACAAAGATATTACGACCGGTTCCGCGGCAGGGTGATGTTTACACTCAAAGATCACCGGGGCAATGTGGTGGGGTTTGCCGGACGAGTGTTAGATCCCGATGAGAAGGAAGCAAAGTACATCAACACGCCCGAGACACCGGTATATATCAAGGGGAATGTATTGTACGGTCTGGATGTGACCAAGGCGGCGATCCAAAAGGAAAATGAGGCAGTGGTGATGGAGGGAGAGCTGGATGTCATCTCCTCGTTTCAGGCGGGAGTCGGCAATGCGGTAGCCATTAAGGGCTCGGCCATCACCGAGGGCCATGTGAACCTTTTGCGCCGGTTTACCGAGCGGCTTATTTTTGCCCTGGACAGCGATTTGGCCGGTGACGCGGCCAGCAGGCGCGGCATCGAACTGGCCGACGCCGCAGGTCTGGATATGCGCGTGGTCCGCTTGCCTTCGGGCAAAGATCCGGATGAGGCGGCACGCCAATCGCCGGCACTCCTTAAAAAAGCGATCAGCAGTGCCATCCCCGTGTATGATTATTTCATCTCATCAAGTCTTACGCGCTTTGATGTGGCCACGGCATTTGGGAAAAAGAAAGCAAGCGAGGAACTGCTACCCGTTTTTGCCAAAATTGACAATCCGATCGTGCAGCAGCATTATGCAAAAAAGCTTGCCAAGGCACTCGATACCACAGAGGATGCCATTGCCGAAGGGATGCGCAAACTTGCCGCGGCGCCGTTTGGCAAACAGCAGTCAGAGGACCGCCAGGGTCCGGCCAGAACCAGACAGGAGAAATTGGAGCTCTACCTGTTGGCGCTGCTTCTGCAGGGAGACACGCGTACGTTGTTTGAGACCGTACCTACGCACCAAATGCAGCAGGATGTGGTCCAGCCGGCGGTAATCAAACTATTCACCCACCTGGCATCGTTTTTGAAATCCCACAAAAAATTTTCCATCAGGGATTTTGCCGAGAGCGTTCCCAAAGAGCTTCTGCCGACTCTGGATGAGGCGTTTCTGTGGGATATTGCGGATTTTTTGGAGGATAAGGAGCGGTTTGCCCGGGAGTGGGAACGGGTGCTACGGGAATTGCGGCGGGTGAGCATCCGGCGTTCAATTGAGGTAGCAAGTATTCAGTTGAAACGTGCTGATCTTTCCGGCACCGAGGTGAAAACCCTTCACGAGCAACTCCGGTCCCTGACGGTCGAGCTCAAACCCCTGGAAACATAATGCGGTTTCTGATATGATAGAGAGGAAAGCGACGCTCTCTGTTGTACCTCCGGCACCAACGTTTTGAAGGCGTGGGTGACCGCACTACGACAAAGGCTATCGGACCTATGGCAAAAACAAAACCCCTTGCGACGGTTGCGGATCTCGTAAAAGAAGGCAAAGCGAACGGCTTTGTGACCCAGGACGATATCCTGTTTCTTTTCCCCAAGCCGGAAGATCATATCGGGGAACTTGACCAATTGTATAACAAGCTCATTCGGGCTGGCATCGACGTGTTTGAAACCACGTCTTTGGATGTAGAGAAAGAAGCCAGCAAAAGTATCGCTGATTTGGAAAAAGAGATCGAAGCATTGGCCCGCGCGTCTGCCGAAGGCGTGTCGGATCCGGTGCGCATGTATCTTAAGGAAATCGGGCGCGTGCCGCTTCTTACTTTCCCCGAGGAAATATCCCTGGCCAAGCGCTACGAAAAAGGCGACAAGCGCGCCAAGAAAAAGCTCACCGAAAGTAACCTCCGTCTCGTGGTCTCCATTGCGAAAAAGTACATCGGCCGCGGGATGTCACTTCTTGACCTTATTCAGGAAGGAAACCAGGGTCTCATCCGTGCGGTGGAAAAGTACGACTGGCGCAAAGGCTACAAGTTTAGTACGTATGCCACGTGGTGGATCCGGCAGGCCATCACCCGCGCCATCGCCGACCAGGCACGCACCATACGCATCCCGGTCCACATGGTGGAGACGATCAACCGCTTCGTGCGTGCGTCCCGCCGGCTCATGCAGGATTTGGGACGCGAGCCGGCTCCTGAGGAAATTGCCAAGGTCATGGAAGTGGATGTTGCCAAGGTCCGGGAGATTATGAAAGTTTCCCAGGAGCCCACTTCTCTGGAAACGCCGGTAGGCGATGAGGAAGACAGCCATTTGGGTGATTTTATTTCAGATCCGGGACCCACCCCCTACGATCAAACCTCTCGACAACTCCTCAAAGAGCACATGGAAGAAGTGTTGACCACTTTATCTGATCGCGAAAAAAAAGTCCTTATCCTTCGGTTTGGTCTTGAAGACGGCAGACCCAGGACACTTGAGGAAGTCGGTGCACAGTTCGGCGTCACCCGCGAGCGCATCCGGCAGATAGAGGCGAAGGCCCTGAGGAAATTACGTCATCCTAGTAGGAGTAAAAAGCTCAAAGATTACCTCGAATAATAGTGTTCTTGTTGCATTATTTTTCCTGATCCATCTTCATTGTTACAAATAACGTAGTGGCTGATAGATGGCTTTTCAAATAATTCGCTCATATGCCGCAGATAAGCAAGTCCTAAGTTAAAATATTTACGTTTCATGTATCGTTTTTCCCGAATATCATTTGAAGACTCTACGAGAATAAATTGTGCGTGAGGGAAGGCTTCAAGAAATTTTTTTCTCATAAATTCTTTGATGAATGTCTGGTGGACGGCAAATTTGTGGTGCGTTTGCGCGAGTTTGCTGACCGAGGCAATCATCCGAGCTAAAAAATCCCGGCGCATGGCGTCGGTGATCATCTGTTTATTTAACAGCGCGTCTCTCATGTACTGGGGGATATCGCGATCGCCATCATAGACGAAATAGCCGAATTTTTTACCAAGAACATCCGCCACATACGATTTTCCGGCTCCCGGAAGACCAAAGATAACAAGAAGTGATTGACTCCTCTTTGTTTTCATATGTTGAATTATACCAAGAGCGGTATATAATCACCTTCGATGAACTACCAAAGCATAGAAAAACGCCTTGAGGCGGCAGGACAATTATTGCAGGCGAAGGAAATAAATCGAGCCACGTTTGAATCACTCCGTTCGTTTTTGTCAGGCATTCATCCGCGCACGGATCAGCTTTTGGAGTCTGTAAGCCGGGAATTGAAGCATGTCGAACACATGCAAAAAGGGGATACCATCGACCTGGTGATTGAGTCCATGCCGGAGATGACGCCCGAGCAGAAGAAACGCAAGAAAGCGATCCTGTTATTTTTGAAATTCTGGAATGACCTGAAAACAGAAGTATCGCGCATAGAAAAAGAGCTCGGTCAGGCAAAAAGCGCAAAAAGCCACGGGACCACGCGCGCCATGGGAAGAATTTGGGCCGGCGCCAAAGGGCCGTTGGGACTCATTACCCTCGTTGCCGCGGGTATTGTGGCGCTGAAAGTAACGGAGGTTTCTATCGTTATAAAAAACGCCGGTTGCCGACCGATGACGCCGGTAGGCAGTGTTGCCGTCAATATCCCCGGCCTTCTGTTACCCAGTGAAACCATTCCGACGGGAGGAGAAGCAGTCGCCAAACTCCCGCCCATCCAGGTTTCCGTTGATGCAACTTCTCCCAATCAGGTACGCCTCACGATGTACGGGCTGACGTACAATTTTTCTTTGGAGAGTTCTGATATCCGCCTGATATTTGACGGAAAAGTCTTAAATGGCAGCAACACAAGCCTTAACTTAGGATCCCAAAAACAACACACGCTTATTGCCCAATGCAAGTAAGCCTTCTAAAAAAACAGAGCTTGGGTCGATGGTATTCTCCAAACGCTAATGATATAATTACAATGTTCC
>JACREP010000024.1 GCA_016218185.1 Candidatus Gottesmanbacteria bacterium
GGCCCCGGCTACTATCTGCCCGACGTGCCCTACGTGATGTATTTCTATCTGGGCTATGCCATTCACGGCACGTACTGGCACAACAACTTCGGCCATCCCATGAGCCACGGGTGCGTCAACATGCGCATCGAAGACGCCAAAACGCTGTTTGAGTGGAGCAGTCCTCAGGTGACGGATACCAAAGCCTGGTCCACCAATGCCACGTCCGAAAACGCCGGGACGAAGGTGGTCATCTACGGCACGACTCCAGAGGAGTAAACTCTAAACTCCAAATTCCAAATCCAAAATAAATTCAAATATTCAAAAAATAAATTCAAACGTTTTGTATTTTGAAATTTGAATTTGGATATTATTTTGGATTTTGTGCTTTGGATTTAGAGCTTAAGGGATTTCAGGTACTTGCGGAACTCTCCATTCAGGTCTTTGTGTTCCAAGGCAAACTCCACCACGGTTTTAAGGTATTCCAGCTTGTTGCCCGTGTCGTAGTATTTGGCATTTTGCACTTCACACGCATACACCGGCCGTTTATCCATAAGTTCTTTGATGGCATCCGGCAGCCACAGCTCTCTGTTTCTGCCGGGTTTTAATGATTCTAAAATCGGAAAAATGTCGGGCGTGAGCACGTAGCATCCGTGGGCGGCCATGTTGGACGGCGCTTCCTCAACCGAAGGCTTTTCAATAAGTTTTTTAATCTGCCAGATGTTTTTTTCCACGTTGGTGGCCTCCACGATGCCGTACCGGGACACGTCAGACTTGGGCACGCGTACCGCGGAAATCACCGGGTCGCCGTACTTTTCAAATACTTCAATGCACTGTAGCGCCCGCGGGGGTTTGGCATAAATAAACTCGTCGCCCCAGATAGCCACAAACGGTTCATCGCCGATAACCTGTTTGGCGCATAACACGGGTGTGGCATTGCCGTACGGCCCCTTTTGCCGGATGTAAATAAAGTTGGCAAGTTCTGCCGTCCGCCTGACCTCGCTCACGAGCTCGCGCTTCCCCTGCTCTTCGAGCATGTTGATGAGCTCATTGGGGTAGTCGAAGTGGTCTTCAATCGCCCGCTTGTGCCAGCCGGTCACGATGACAATGTCGGTAATGCCGGAGGCCACCAGCTCTTCCACCACGTATTGGATCACGGGCTTGTCTACGATCGGCAGCATCTCCTTGGGCATGGCCTTGGTCTGGGGCAAAAACCGGGTACCAAAGCCAGCGGCCGGGATCACTGCCTTTCTAATTCGAGTAGAATGAGGTTTGATCATAAAGTGAACTTAGTAAGCTCCCAAAACGAGCGCAACCCCGTAGTCGCGACACCGTGACGCGAAGCTGTAAGCTTCGGGAACGGCGAGCGTACTACTGGGGCCCGCCGCCGGGATCACTGCTTTACGAATTTTTGAAGCCATAATGTAAAAGAAGCTTAGAAGTTTAGAGGCTTAGAGGCATAGCGACTTGCTAAGCTTCTAAGTAACTGGCCTTGCTAAGCTTCTCTATTGTAAGCTCCATGCAAAGCTGTTGTCAATTTGATACGATGGAGTGGCTTTGTAATTGCGAGGAAAGAAGTGACGAAGCAATCTCTTCTATGATACGGAAAATTCTTGTCATCGTTCTCTTGCTTCTTTCTTTTTTTGCTCCTCCCGTTCTGGCGCAAACGCTTACGCCAAGCCCCACCCCTCCTGCGAAGCAGGATCTCGCTCCGCAAGACGAGCCGCCCGTTCCGGTGGACGCCGGAGTCCCCAACAAGCCCGCAGACGTTTCACAATCGCAATCTCTGGAAGATACGACGAAGAGTATTTTAAACTTTTTCTTCGGCGGGACGCTCAAGCCCAAAGACATCCGGATCCCAACGTTTAACTTTCTCACTATGTTCAAAGGCGCAGTCCCGTATCTTATGCCCAAAGTTGTCCAGGACAAAACGATTCCCGCTGAAAATAATCTTTCCATAACCGGCAAAGCGACGCTTTGCGTGCGCAACCCTGCCACCGGCGAGCTCCAACAAAAACCAGGAGACAATCTCTACCGCACGCAACCTATCCGCCAGTTAAGCGATCAGATCAGTCTCAGTCGTCAGCTTGCGCCGGTCTTTACCAATTATTCGCTTGCGCCCAACGGCGACGGATTGTACGATCTGCGCCAGCAGCCGCTGGAAATAGCCAGCGCTCCTGCCTGCGGCGAAGATATTACAGCAAGCGATCAGGAAAGCGTTTCTGCTCCTGTGGAAAATCAGGAAGTGAGCTTCTCTCAAATTTTCGTTTCCATCGTGCGGAGTTTTTTCGGCAACCAGGAGAAGGCAAAAGTTAGCGCAAACATCTTCAGCAAGCAGCTCGTCCCATACCAGGAAAGCAGCTACTGCCTGATCCGCGGGTGCACCAACGAAACCGTCAATCTGTCCTATCTGAAAAATGAAGAAGCGGGTAACGTCCGGAAGGCCGGCGGCATCACCCAAGCCAACGCTCCTAAGGTGCTCGACTTTTCGGAAGGTGAAATGCACGGGGAACAAGCGAGTACGTTCGACCTTATCGGCACCATAAAAACGCGCATCTTCGGCAGCAAAGCCATCGAAAACAGTACCAAAAACCTCCGCTGCTCGCTCCTGCCCCAGGCGCTCCAGCAAAAAGAAGGCCTCGATTGCAAGGGTAAATCCGAAAAAACGGAGGATTCCAGCTGTATCCAGGGGTGCCTGGCAGCCAATGCCGAGTGCGACAAACGGCAGGGGCAATATACCCTCAAACCTCCCGTCCGGTCCTACGGCTGTTCGTACAGCATGGCCGGCGTCCAGCCCAGCTCTTCTACGCTTCTATCTTATATACAACAAGTCAGCGGATTCTTCGGCATCCCGCCGCAGCTTTTATCCGGCATTATGATCATCGAAACCCGCGGGCTTGCGTTTGACTATACGGAAAACTTTGTCCGCACGTCCAGTACTCCCGGCGGCTACGATGTCAACTTCTGCAAGCCTCCCACC
>JACREP010000025.1 GCA_016218185.1 Candidatus Gottesmanbacteria bacterium
CTTCGCCGCAGCCTCGGGTAGCCTATAGAGCGGGATACGAGAATCGAACTCGCTTCTCCACCTTGGGAAGGTGGCATACTACCGGTGTACTAATCCCGCACTTCACCCCGCGGAGGCGGGGATCAGTGTAAACTTCTTTTAAAAAAATTTTACTCCGGCAAGGTCAGGACGTTTCCTGCATGGATAAGATCCGGATTTTCCAATTTATTGGCCTTTGCGATCTCCACCCACTTATAGCCGTTATCGTACATTGCCTGCGCGATATTCCAAAGATTATCTCCATGGACTACCGTATACTCTTTTTGTTTCGGTTTGCCCTCGGTTGAGGCGGCGGAAATGGCACCGGTCGGTATCGGCGTGACATCCGGAATCGTCAAAACCTGTCCTTCCTCAATGAAGTTTGCATTGGGTAAGGAGTTTGCTTTGTCGATATCCACCCAGTTATATCCGCTTTTGTAATAGTCTTCCGCGATGGACCAGAGAGTTTCTCCGGCCTTTATCGTGTGCTGGGCTGGGAGTTTGGGCATCTCTTTTGATTTTTCTTCTTTGGTGGTCGTGCTTGATGCCGGTGACCCTTTGCCGCGAACATAGTTAACGATGGTTACACCGATGACTAATACGACTGCCAGACCGAGAACTAATGAAACATAAGAATCCGTTGAATTAAAGCGATCTTTAATACTTTTCCACATATTGATGGTTCCTCCGTTCCAGGCAGTGGTAAAAAATGCTAAAGTGGCCCTCCTCAACTTAGCATTCGGCTTTTCAGTACTATTCGTACACGTCTCATGCTGCGTTTGCTGGAGGGCATTGAAATTTCTAATCTCGCTGCGCTCGATAACAAATTTCTAATGCGGGACCGAGGGGACTCGAACCCCCGACCTCCTCCTTGACAGGGAGGCGCTCTAACCAGGCTGAGCTACGATCCCATTCCGGGACAAAACCTTGCGGTTTTTTCCCGACGATTTTCCCCAATATGTGTCGCAAAGGGTTCAATTGTACGGCAAACCTTTGCGACGGATTTAAAACTGTTTATCCCGTAGCATGATAGCATGACGTTTGAGGTCGGTCAATGCTTCTGGTATCATAAAACTGATGACAAACCTCGAGATTGCGTCTCTCCTTCGAAAGATCGCCGCGGCGTACCAGATACTTAACGAAAACCGGTTTAAAATTATTGCGTATGACCGTGCGGCCGATAGCATCGAACACCTCACCAGTGAAGCCAAAGACCTCTGGGATAACGGGAAACTGGATGAAATTCCGGGGGTGGGGTCAGGGATTGCACATTACCTGGATGAACTGTTCCGAACAGGAAAGGTCAAACATTTTGACAGTGTGATGAAGCGGGTGCCTAGCGGCGTATTTCCGCTTCTGTCTGTGCCTGGTTTGGGGCCGAAGAAGGCATACAAGCTGGTGACGGAGCTTAAACTTAAAGAGCCAAAGCACGTTGTTGAGGATCTGGAGAAGGCTGCCAAGGCCGGGAAAATCGCACCGATTGAGGGGTTTGGGGAGAAGTCCCAAGAGGATATCTTTGCGGCAATCGCAACGTACAAACGGGGCCAAATTAAGGAAAATCGCATGGAATTGCCCATTGCCGACGCCATTGCCCAGGAGATCATGGCGCACCTGAAGAAGCACACAGCGGTCCTCCGCGTTGATGCGCTCGGGAGCCTCCGGCGGCAGGTTTCGACCGTGGGAGATATCGATATTGCAGCAGCAACGAAAAAGCCGGAAGAGGTGATTGCCCACTTCTTGCGCTTTCCGCACCAGAAACTTATCGAACAGGGACCGGGCGGTGCTACGATACTTCTCCATAATGGCAGACAAGTGGATTTGCGGGTGCAAAGGCCCGAAGCGTACGGGGCAATGCTCCAGTATTTTACCGGCAGCAAACACCATAACATCAAGCTTCGCACATTTGCATTGGAAAAGGAGTTGAGCCTGAGTGAACATGGGATAAAGCACGTCAAAACGGGAAAAACAGAGGAGTTTGCCACAGAAGAAGCCTTTTATGGAGCGCTTAACCTTCCATGGATACCGCCGGAGATGCGGGAGGACAAAGGAGAAATTGAAGCGGCGATAGCAGGAAGGCTTCCCAAGCTCGCTGAAGCAAGGGATATCAGGGGAGACCTGCACATTCATACCAGCTATGACCTGGAATCTTCCCATGATTTGGGAATTGATACGTTAGGTGACCACCTTACAAAGGCAGTGGAATTTGGTTATGAATATATTGGATTGAGCGACCACAATCCCAGCATCACCAACCATACGGAAAATCAGATTATTGACATAATGAAGCGCCGAAGGGATAAATATGAACAACTTTATTCCTCATGGGTAAAAAAAGTGTCCAAAAAGTGCCAAATGTTCATTATGTGCGAGGTAGATATCCTTCCTGATGGGAAATTAGCTTTACCGGACAAGGCGTTTGATTATGTAGACGGAGTGATTGCGTCGGTCCATTCCAGCTTTACCCAGAATAAGAAGCAGATGACGGACCGGATCGTGAGAGCCGTGAGCGCTCATCCGAAAGTCCGGATTCTGGGGCATCCGACGGGAAGGCTGCTTCTCAAACGCGAGGGAGTGGATGCGGATTGGGCAGCGGTGTTTGCCGCGTGTAAAAAACATGATGTTGCGCTTGAAATTAATGCCTACCCATCACGCCTTGATTTGCCGGATGATTTGGTGTTTGATGCGGTGCGGGAGGGGTTACGCTTTTGCATTGGTACGGACTCCCATGCAGTGGAGCAAATGGATCTGATGAAGTACGGGGTGTCGGTGGCCCGGCGCGGGTGGGCAACGAAGCGTGACATTGTAAACATGTTGGGATATAATGAATTTAAAGGCTGGTTAGTTAAAGAATAGGAGAGAGTGCTGAGGTCGGCACTCAATTATCATATGAATCCAATATTTGTAATAGGTGGAATAGTTATATTAACAGTTGTTTACTTCTGGTCCCTTTACAACGGTTTAGTTCGCGAGTCCACGGAGATTGATGAAGCAGGGGCGCAGATCGATGTACAGCTCAAGCGCCGATCGGACTTAATTCCGAATTTAGTTGAGACGGTCAAAGGATATGCCAAGCATGAGAAAAGCGTGTTTGCGGAAGTGACGAGGGCCAGGAGCGCACTTATGAGTGCTAAGTCCTTACCGGCCAAGGCCAAAGCCGATGATATGCTGACCGGCGCTCTTAAAAGCTTGTTTGCCGTGGCAGAGGCATATCCGCAGCTTCGCGCAAATGAAAACTTCGTCCAGCTCCAGAAGGAACTCTCAGATACGGAGGATAAAATTGCCTACGCCAGGCAGTATTACAACACGCAGCTTATGGAATTGAATCTGAAAGTAAAGACGTTTCCAAACAACTTGTTTGCAGACAAACTCGGATTTAAAGAGCGCCAATTCTTCAAGGCCTCCGATGAAGATCGGAAAAAAGTGAGTGTAAACTTCGAGTAACAAGAGATTGCTTCGCCGTCAGAACGGTCTCGCAATGACAAAGAACGTATGACGATTACTTCCCAAATCCGCACGAATGTTACAAAGACCTGCCTGTTCATGGCGGGGTTTGTGGCGTTTGTGGTCTTGGCGGCGTATGTCATGGGCAATGCGCTGGGGTACGGCAATTCCTGGATGTTTATTGCCGTGATGCTGTCGTTCGTGTCGAGCTTTGTCAGTTATTGGTGGGGAAGTAGCATCGTCCTTGCTATGTCCGGTGCACGGCCGGCAGACCGCAAACGCGATTTTGACTTTTTCACCGTTTCCGAAAATTTGGCCATTGCCGCCGGCATCCCGAAACCCAAACTGTATGTGATTGATGATACCGCGATGAATGCCTTCGCGACGGCCGGGATCCCCAGCACGCGGTGGTATGCGCAACAACAGGACTTCTTGCGCGTCTTGAACGGAGGGAATTAGAGGGTGTCATTGCCCATGAACTTTCGCATATCGAAAACTTCGATACGCGGCTTATGGCAGTGGTAGCGGTACTGGCCGGAAGCATCGCGTTTTTGGCGGATATGTTTATGCGGAGCCTTTGGTGGGGCGGACATCGCGGATCCGCCAGCCGGCGGAGCGATGACGATCGGGGAGTAGGACAAATTCTTCTGGTGGTCGGTATAATCCTCGCCATTGTTTCTCCGATTATTGCCACACTTATCCAGCTTGCGGTTTCGCGCCGACGCGAATACCTGGCGGATGCATCAGCGGCATACATTACCCGGTATCCGGAAGGATTGGCACGCGCGCTTGAGAAACTTGCTCGCGATAAAGAAGTGCTTGAGGCTGCCACCAATGCCACGGCCCACCTTTACATCACCAATCCGTTTAAGGGCAAACAGTTCGGTGCTTGGTTTGCCGGCATGTTTGACACCCATCCGCCGATTGCCGAGCGCATAAAAATTCTAAGAGCTATGTAGGGGAGATTGGGGACGTAAGGGAATTTGCGGGAGAATACGGGTATAATAAGGGGATGAGGGTGCGATTTGCGATACTTCTAGCAAAACTAACTTCCTTGCTTATTAAAATCTTGGGATTGGGCGCCGGCGCCACGTGGCCTGGGGAAATAGCGCTTACCCTTGCACCAAACGTCCTTACTTCTTTCGTTCCACGGCTGACGAAAGGAGTAATCCTTGTTGCCGGCACGAATGGAAAGACTACTACGTCCCTCATGATCAAAACGATTCTTGAAAAACAGGGATATTCCGTCGTGCACAATGCAAGCGGCGCAAATCTCCTTAATGGCGTGGTTTCAGCATGCATCCAACAGGCTTCATGGGATGGAAAACTAAATGCTGATTATGGCGTATTTGAAATCGATGAGAATTCGTTGCCCATTGTTCTGAAAGAATGTCATTCTGACCCCCGAGCCGGAATCCAGGTAAATACAAAGACTGGATCCCGGGTCCCTCCATTTCGGCGGGCACGCAAGCCCGGGATGACAACACTAACCGTTGTACTTCTCAATCTTTTTCGCGATCAACTGGATCGGTATGGAGAGGTAGATGTGATTGCGGAGAAATGGGAGCGCGCGTTGCGCGAGCAAC
>JACREP010000023.1 GCA_016218185.1 Candidatus Gottesmanbacteria bacterium
GGAAGTGTATTCCAATTGACCTTTTCCAAAGCAAGGCCAAGGACAACCAGCGGTGTCACGATGCCGGCGACGTAGGAAATGCCGGCAAGTGCCGCCCAGAAAAAGGAGGGGGAGAGAAAGCTTAAGGTTAATATTCCCGCCAACACCGGCGTGCAGCAGCTGGTCGTGATACCGGAGAATATCCCCAGCAGATATATGCTCCATGGATCGTGGCGTTTGTTAAGGTCAATGGTGAGGTGGAGCATTGGTAACGTAATTTTTTTGCCGGTGAGCTCCATAAGTCCCAAGAGGATCATAAACGCGCCGCCCACCACATAGGTTTGCGTGTGGTACTGTTGGAAAATTTGTCCTACGGCCCGGATCCCAAGCGCCGTGGGGACGAGCACGGTCGCGATACCTGCACCAAAGATGAGCGTGGCCCACACGACGCGGTTTTTTTCGCGGAAAATGTTGGCGAGGTAACTAGGCAAGAGAAACGTGATGCAGCAAGGGGCGAACAAGGCCACCACCCCGCCGGCAAAAGCGGTGATCAAAGAGATACTGGTTAATAGGGTCGTGGTTTCCATATGACTTTTGTCATTGCGAGACCGTTCTGCAGGCGTTGCAATCTCTCAAAAAAACGAGATCGCCACGCCCTTTGGGCTCGCGATGACAACTGATCGTCTTACAGTACATTTGCCTTCACGCTCACCTCCACCGTTTCATTCTTCGGATCATTGGTTGAAAACGTCACCTGGCGCGTCACGGCACCGGTTACGGGCATCACCTTGGGCCGGTAGGTGACCTTAAGGAGTGCCTGTTTGCCGGGCGCCACTTCGCCGATCCAATTTTTCAAACTTCCCGACATGTGCATGGGCATGTTGAATTCTCCGGTTTCGCGGCCTTCAATGACGATACTGGCAAACGTGCAGTCGCAGCTGGTCGCCACGTTCCAAATCCGAAGGCTGGTATCGCTCGTATTACTAATACTAAACTGAGCGGTGCGCTCCTCGTCGCCGCCCATGTTGCCAAAATCCTCAAGCGTCTTGTCGATGGTCATGCTGGCCGCTCCTAAGCTTTCGCGCTTGGGTGATTTGTCGTTGCCGAGCAGAAATACCGCACCCACGATAATGACCAGACTTGCCACCAGCGCGCCGATGATGACTTTCGTGTCATTTTTCATACTCTGTTGTTTTGCGTTTAAGGTCGCCCCGCGCAAATTTTCCTTTCTTAAATTATTTTTACTCCTTTCAACCTTAATGAATTGCCAACAACCGAAATGCTACTTGCCGCCATAGCAAATGCAGCCAGTGCCGGATTAAGCAGCCAGCCGGTGGCGGGGTAGAGGATGCCCATGGCAACCGGAATAAGGGTGACGTTGTACCCGAATGCCCAAAAGAGGTTTTGTTTGATGATGGAAAGTGTACTTTTGGAAAGTTTGATCGCCGAAACGACACTACGTAAATCTTTGTTCAAAAGTGTAATTCCGGCTGATTCTATCGCCACATCGGTTCCCGTCCCCATGGCGATCCCGACGTCGGAAGCGGCAAGGGCCGGCGCGTCATTGATGCCGTCGCCGGCAAAGGCGACGATTGCCCTTTTGTCATTTTTAAGCTCCTTAATTTTCTCCGCTTTTTCCTGCGGCAGGACACTTGCCATGACATTCTCAATCCCTACTTGTTTTCCAATGGCCCGGGCAGTCACCTCGTTGTCGCCGGTGATCATCCAGACCGTGATGCCCATGCGCTTGAGACTGCTTACCATTTCTTTCGCTTCGGCCTTCAGCGTATCGGCGATGGCGATGAGGGCAACATTTTTCTTATCTATGGCTACGTACGCGAGCGTTTTGCCCCCGTTCATCCACGTTTCCGCTTTTTTGTCCAGTCCGGCGCAGCGCATGACTTTTTCTTTTTCCATAAGCTTTTTGTTGCCGATAAGAACGTTTACTGCGGCAACAGATCCGGACAGACCAAATCCTTCGATGGCCCGAAAGCCTGAAACCTTATGGGAAGATACGGGAATGTACGGGAGATTAGGGGAAAGACAGGAGACAATTGCCTTGGAAAGCGGGTGTTCGGAGTTTTTCTCGAGGGAAAGAATGATGGCCTTGATAAACTCCGTGACCGGTATTCCTTTCGGCGGTGGCAAGCCGAGCGGCACTTTTTCTATATTATCCATGAAGGCGAAGTCCGTGACTTTGGGCTCGCCGCGAGTGAGCGTGCCGGTTTTGTCAAAAACCGCGACGTTGGTTTTATGGGCAATTTCCAAAGCTTCTGCGTCTTTGATGAGGATGCCGTGCTCGGCTCCCCGGCCGGTGCCCACCATAATGGCCGTCGGGGTTGCCAATCCCAAGGCGCAGGGGCAGGCGATGATAAGGACAGCAATCATATTGGTAAATGCTTGGCTGAACGAGCCAACATCGAACCAAATGACAAAGGTGGCAACAGCCAACATAAGTACAATCGGGACAAAATAACCGGAGACGACGTCGGCCAGCCGTTGGATCGGCGCGCGCGAACTTTGAGCCTCGGCAACCATTTTCACAATCTGGGCGAGCATGGTATCTTTGCCCACTTTCGTAGCAAGGAAAAGGAAGGTTCCGGTTTTGTTGATCGTTGCGCCGATCACCTGATCGCCAATTTTTTTGTCCACCGGAATGGATTCGCCGGTGACCATGGATTCGTCGATCGTACTTGATCCTTCGGTAATTTTCCCGTCCACGGGGATTTTTTCACCCGGACGGACACGGATAACATCACCGACCTTCACTTGATCAATGGGAATATCAATCTCGCGGCCTTCGCGCACCACGCGGGCGGTTTTGGCCTGCAGGTGCAACAGTTTTTTTATGGCATCGCTGGTGTGCGCTTTGGCTTTTGCCTCCAGGTAGCGCCCCAGAAGAATAAGGGTGATGATGACCGCGGCGGTATCAAAATAGGTGAGTTGCGGAAAACCAACCGCGGCAAGTTGCGTGCCGAAAAGAGTGGTGAGAACGGAGAATCCATAAGCCGCGCCTGTGCCGATGGCAATGAGCGTATCCATGGAAGCGGCGCGATTTTTGAGGCCGGACCATGTGGCCTGATAAAATCCCCACCCGGCCCAGAGCTGTACGGGAGTGGTCAGAGCAAGTAAGACGTAGGGATTGGAAAGTGTTGCTGATAGCTGAGGACTGATAGCTGACAGCAAATTTCCAAACCACTCGGGGAAGCTGCCCAAGGTAATGAAAACGCTTAAGATCGCCGAGACGATAACTTTTATTTTTAGGTCTGCCAGTTCTTTTTTCTTGGCTTCTTCTTTGAGTTCGTCGGGAGACTTACTGACAGGGTTCGACCCTGTCATAGGTTCGATGATGGGTTGATAACCGAGGCTTTTGATTGGGGAGATAAGGGAAGTAGGGGACGTAAGGGAAGAATCATAGTCAACCGTTGCCTGCTCGCTGCCGTAGTTGACC
>JACREP010000027.1 GCA_016218185.1 Candidatus Gottesmanbacteria bacterium
AAAATTCAAGCATTACGCATGAACCCGTTTGGCATTATCCTTTCCATCATCCTTCCGCTCTCGCTAATCAATGCCCTCCTTATGATATTTTTTCTCTTAAGAAATTAACCATGGATCACGCAAGTCTCACAACCCTTGAAAGCATGAACCAGGCCCTCTGGTATAACCGATGGACGCTGAATAAGTTTGCTGCGTATTTGCACGGTGACATATTGGAGGTAGGCTGCGGCATCGGCAATTTTACTCCGGCACTTGGCAGGTACGGCCGCGTCTGGGCGTTTGATATTGATGCCCATGCGGTCTCCCAGACAAAAAAACGGGTAAAACGGGATGCATCGGTAGGCCTTGGTGATATTGAAAGGGGCAGCTATTTTTTCAAAAACAAAAAGTTTTCAACCCTTGTCTGCCTCAATGTATTAGAACATGTTAGCAATGACAAGCAAGCGCTTGCCAATATGCGGCAACTCCTGGTTCCCGGCGGCCACCTCATTCTCCTGGTTCCAATTCATGCCTCTCTTTTCGGCACGATTGACAACTCGATTGGACATTTCCGCAGGTATAAACCCCAGGCCCTGATAACGGAGGTGAAGCATCAAGGATTTCAGATACTCTCGCAGCGCAAACTGAACCTCTTCGGCGCCATCGGATGGTATATCACCGGAAAACTATTGAAGCGTACAAGCGTCAACAACAGCTATATCCGGCTTTTTAACCTCTTTTCTCCGATACTTCTTCCTTTAGAAGATATCATCGCCCCGCCCTTCGGCACTTCGCTTCTTCTTATTGCCCGGCGCAGGAAGCGTACAAAGCAATCGGAGGCGTCATAATTTGCGGCAGGGGAATTTCGCAATATCCGGCTGGTACCGGTGTAGTCCGCGTAAACAGCAACGGCGAGTAAGTTTGAATATATGTTTTATACGCTTGTTCGTAATCCGGGTATACCGGATATGCCATCGGCCAGTTCACATAAAGTAAGTGAAAACTTCGATAGTGCGGATTGATCATGGAAAAGTACGCATCGGCCGTCAGGTTAATGTATGTTTTATCCGGATGCTCCAGAAAGTATTGGTCGAGAATACGTGAAACCTGCGTCAAATAATCCGCTTCTTCTGTGGTTGTCTTCATGCCGATGAGAAACTTGGGGTACGAAAGAGGGATGTAGGCGTTTTGCGTCTTTTGCAATCCGAGCGATATGCGCAGGAAAAAGAAAACGATGATCAAGATAGTCAGCGCAACACGTAGCATCTTCTGCCGAAGCATAATCAAGAGGAAAAAGCCGATCATCGGCGTTGCCGCCCAAAAAAAGTGTCCCTCTTCCGTCACCGGGTAGTACTGCATCCACGATGCCAACAATATGAGTCCCGCGCCAAACAGCCGCACCGATAAACTAGCCAGGGGCTGTTTGCGGCCCAAAAGGGTCATCCCCTCCCGGACCACGATGGAAAGAGTTGCCAAAGGAATCGTAAGCCAAATCCCATATACATATAGCTTTGTCCAATACCTGCTGATCGCCAGGCTTTTGATAATCTGAAGAAATGCTGTGCCCCTGGTCACTTTGGCAAATTCATGACCGTAGACTATGGATTGCAGCCACCAATCGCGTAGAGCTCCGGCGTTCGCAAGCCATAATAACACAGGAACAATGCCGATCAAGACACCGAGGACCAACCATAACAAAAACCGCAAACCTTTTTTCCATCGGATCACACCCATGACAGTTAGCAGCGGAAAAAATAGTGCGATCGCCCCCACCAGAAATACCCCGACCGGAGTGCGCGACCAGAATGTTAATCCGGCGGCGATTCCCGTAAACAATAAATAACCCAAGCGTTCTTTTTCGCAAAACTTTAGAAATAACAAAAGGGCAACGGATTGAAAAAACAGACTGTATACCGAAGACCACGGCTGGAACGGCATGAGCGTGTAAAACGGCGCGAGAGCAATCCAAAAAATTACTGCCACTGTTGCCTGACGTACGGAAAGGAATTTCCGCCAAACGAGATAAAGTACCGCAATCGTCGCAACATAAAAAAAGACTGTTTGCAATCGGATAACGGCAAGGTATTCGCCGAAAAGTTTAACGCCGGCAGCCTGAAAGATGGTCGTAAGTGCGCCATGTTGCACAAACGTGTCCCGAAAAATCATTTTGCCGCGGGCCGCGTCCACCGCAGGCTTAAACATTATGAAATCATGGTGGATATCCACATAAAACAGTGAAAAATAACCAAAAATGATAGCGGTAAGCGCACAAAGAAAAATCAAAACGTACAGATCAAGGCGTTTCATACTCTTCTTTTCCAACATACTATCGCAATCGTCAATACACCCAAACTGCTGAGACCCAACCCTATGTTCACGTTATCAGGCCGGTATCGAAATGTTGCCGCATGTGTTCCCGCGGGAATTATAACGGACTTGAATACGTTCTCAAACGGTTGAATAGCCACCGGCTTTCCATCCAATACCGCCCTCCACCCGGGATAATTCGTATCTATAAAAACGAGTGTACCGGTCTTTTCCGTGGTAACCGTTACGGATACTTCGTTTGGCGTATACTTGCCAATTTGTATTCCTTCTGCTGACTCCTTTTCGTTGGTAACCAAAAACAATCTTGGCGATGCGTTGGCTCCCACGCCCAGGCGTCTTTTCTTTGCGTCCATCGGATCATCGAGTGTTACGCCCGTCGGATCTGTTTGCTTCTTATTTAAGTATTCTGCGTAGTCGCGGTAGATAAGGCTGGCATACCCGTCTATTGCCGGCAGGTGCGCAACCATATTGAGGTTCGGCCGGAGTATTTCCGCCTGCCACGCGGACTCGCGGTCCCAGTCAAATACCCCAAACTGTTTTTTACCGGGATACGGATAAATTGAGGGGTCGGTATAGACGCGATACTGCCGCCAATCCACGTCCCTACGTTGTTGTGCTTTCTCCTTCACGGTGGCAAGCCACTGGGTTGCCGTCTCATTTGGCACACTCAACAAATTGTTTCTGCTAAACAAAAAAAGTTCCAGAAAAACAAGACCAATAATTAACTGAGGGCATCTTTTGCCACGTATGAATACGGCTGCAATAAGCAAGCCGGAAGTTATAAGTAGGTTTTTCGCAACAAGCTCAATAATCGTTTTGACAACTTCTGGCGAAAAATTCTGCAGCTTTTCCAATGCCCTCGTCGGATAAACACTGGCAACTTGCACTATCGCATCAGGAACTATTGCCACACTCTTTAGCAGGAGTATTCCTCCTATCACCCCTATTATTCCTATCTCCCCTATCACCCCTATTCTCCTTCTTACCCCTCTCCACTCATCCAATCCAAACCCTGCTAGCACTGCAATAGAAAATGTATACAAAAGCAGGAAATGCTGCGGGGAACGAAACGCCGCAATACCCGGGACAAAGAGATATGCAAGCCGAAACACCGGCGTATATTTACCGAGCGCCAAAAGGAACGATATCACCGCAGCGATAAAGAAAAATCGCACATACCGGTTTTTCTTTGCAGCAAACAAAGCAAGGAGCAAACTTATCACGCCGGTATACCCGTACACACTCCCGCCCCGCGCCCACGCAGTGCCTTCGCGAAGCACGCCCACGACATTGGGAATGATGAACCGGATCACACTTAACGGGTGGAGCGAATCAAACGCCGCATACTCAAATCCGCGTCCGACGCGCGTGGAAAGCCGGACCAACTCAAGAAATGGCAAGACTTGAACAGCAGTCAC
>JACREP010000026.1 GCA_016218185.1 Candidatus Gottesmanbacteria bacterium
AAACTTTGATATTTTTTCGGGTCTTGAGTACAGAGGTCAAAAAACGGAACAATCATGCAGGTTAGTGACCCCATGTTGGATTTGACCGCCCGGTCGATGTTTGCGCCAAAATTCAGAGTGCCGGTATCCGCATCGTCGTATTCTGCTCCCAGACTGCTGTCCCGCCAGCCTGCGGCAAAGACCGGAGGCACGAAGACGAATAAAACAATAAACAGACAAGAAAACAGGCGCGGGAGTTTCATAGCTGTATTATGGCAAATTTTCCTGCATGAATTCTTTTTCTTTGACGGTTTTGAGCAGGTGGTCGATGAGCGGCGGGAGACTTTTTGCCTGTGTATACACCTTTTTTGCCAGCGACAGTTTGTAGACGTGCGTGGTCAGATTTCTGGCGTCGAGGAGATCGAGCCAGAGAGACGGATTGTCAATAAATCCCATCTGTGCTCCTATACGAACGCTGTCCCGCGGGCCGATAGAAGAGCCTCCTTGATAGAGAATAGCCGCCCGAAGGAGCTTCCATGCAAGTTCAATACTAAATTCAAAGCGCTGAATCGATGCATCCTGGTTTATCTGTGTGGGCGGCAGTGCAAGTGCTTCTTTCAGCCGCGCCACAGCACGGGCAAGATCGCGATGGAGATTGTGTATTTTTTCCAACTGAAGAGCAGACGGTTTCATAAATAGCGTATGTTTTTCATGGCCAGATTTCGGAAAGACGGAGCTGCAGTGGTGAAATCTACAACGTCCACAATGTATGGAATGTTCGAATTCTCCAAATCTTCTTTGATGCATTCTACGACATGTCCCGGGAGAGTTTTGTTGCCCAAAATGCCCACGTCCACGTCGCTGAATTTGCGTGCCGTTCCCGTTACCCGAGAGCCAAAGACAAAGACGCGGTAGGAAGGATCGGGGAGCCGCGCGCGGATGATCGTGCGGATGGTATCCATGGCATCAGCGGGCTTCATATCTCTCTATTATCGGGGAGTTAGGTGCGGTAGTCAATGACTGCCCGCATCAAGGAAAATATGACAGAAAAATATGGGTTACACCGGTTTTCCATACCGTCGTATTTCGGAAACCAGCGTGCTATACGGGTCATTGAACCCTTCATCGCTTAATGGGATAGGCTCAATGCGACTGTCGATGGGGTACGCAAGTTGCCGCAGTTTCACCATTTCTGCAATAGGATCAATTCCCAGTTGCGGCGACACGATACACACATCGATATCACTGTGTTCCGTAGCCGTTCCTTT
The DNA here is from genome assembly GCA_016218185.1 of Candidatus Gottesmanbacteria bacterium. Taxonomy (GTDB): domain Bacteria; phylum Patescibacteriota; class Microgenomatia; order UBA10105; family UBA927; genus JACREP01. Next base: position 1,248 of record JACREP010000026.1, read on the forward strand.
CGCCCAGGAACCGAACATATATGCGTGTGACACGGGAATTCCCGCCTTGTGCACACGGTCAAGAAATAATCGGATTGCAGCATCTGTGTTCATAGCATGTGTTGAAATTTTTCAAAAAGCGCACGACCGGCTGTTTGCCATTGTGCGGCATAATCTGCGGTTGCCTTTTTGTAGAATTGTAATTTTTCATCGTCATAGCGCGCGGCGACATTGAATGTTGATATTTCCGCCAGTTGCGAGACCATTTGATCATCAAGCGTGATATTTGCAGCCTGCGCAAGGCGGACAAGATCGTGTACTGGCGGCGGCGGCTCACCCCGTTTTTGTATAATGAGCGCTTTTAAAAGCTTCTCTAAGGACAAATGGAGAAAAAACAGGGCATGAGCGTATTTTTGGGATGTGAGCAGTTTCTCGAACGTGTCCCACGCATCCAGCGCGCCCGTGAGCCATGATTGAATGGTTGCATCTGCGGTCATGTGTAGTCCAGTATAGGGAATTTTTTCGTGGGGGTCAACCGACCGACTCTACTGTATATTCAGGTCAAAGGTGGTGAGGTTGGTCAGGCCGGTGAAGGCCCCGATGATGCGGAGGATCAGGTACGCTCCCACGATGACGACCAGGCCGATGACGGCGTTGGTGAGCGTTCCTTTGGCTTCCTCAAGCTTTTTCTGATCTCCGGCGGAGAACAAGAACTTAAATCCCGCAACCAGGAGCATGATAAACAGCGCAATACCGGCAAGGGCCACGATGCTTCGTACGAGGTTGGCAAACAGGGTCTCCAAGGACCGGATCGTGGCAACGTCGCCCTCCGGACCACCCAAGTACTCGAGCGTTTTGGCAAAGACCATATGTGTATTATGAAACAGAAATGAAAAAGAGACAAGAGATTGCTTCGCCGTCAGAACGGACTCGCAATGACAAGAAAACTCAATACGGCTTGGGGAAGGTGAGCGAGCCGCCGATGATCTGTACCCCCAGGAAATTCTGGACCAGGATCATGATTGCCCAGGCGGCACCGACGATAATGAGACCTACGATGGCATGAGTGATCTTGTTTCGGGCTGCTTCCATGTTGGCTTTGTCTCCGCCGCTGGTAATCCACTGGATGCCGCCCAGGATAAGGTAGAAAAAGGCCAGGAGTGCGGAAATGATAAGCAGCGTCCCCACGCCTGCGCTGATGAGTTGTCCCACATCCTGAATGTTAATGAGTGGCTGTCCGCCTGCCGTCGGCCGGGTAATGTTGATGGTGGGATCTGCTGCAAATACATTCATGATGCCTCCTTATATCACATTTATTATTGTGACGCAACCATTCCTCCGTTGTCAATAGCCTTCATTTGATCACTGGCAAAGGTAAGGCCAGGATGTCCAGCCCCAGGAACTGGCCGGCGAGCTTCACAATCGCCCAGGCAGCTGCCGTTATGATGAGACCCATCAGCGCGTGAATGATTTTGTTGCGGGCGGTTTCCAGCGTTGATTTGTCCCCGCCGCTGGTAATCCATTGAATAGAGCCGGTAAGGAGGTATAGGAAGGCCAGGAAAAACGCAAAAATAAATACCAGACCCACGATATTGCTTATGAGTTTGCCCACGATCACCGTGCCTTCATCGATTGTGTGTCCTTTGTCCCCGCCGCCGAGGGTTTGGGGGAGGACCGGATTGGTGATTTGTGCTAAAAGCTTCATATCTATTTGAGCTGCAACTGTTTAATAACGGTTTCCGGATTGCTGATGATGATGTCGTAGCCGAAAAACTGGCCGCTAAGCGCGAGGATCCCCCAGCCCGCAATGACCACGACCAAACCGATAAAGGCATTATACAGCCGGCTTTGGGCTTCCTGAAGATTAGCTTTGTCGCCGGCTGCCGTCATCCAGGCAACGCCGCCGACTAAAAACTGGAACAGGAACCAGATGGCTGCGGCTGCCGTCATCAGGCCGATGATCGAAGAGATTGCGCCGGTGACCTTTTCCAGTGCGGTTTTTCCGCCTGCGACTCCTTGCCCAAGTTTAAAGAGTCCACTAAAAGGGCCAAGACCGGCGCCCTCACCAATGGTGCCAAGAGGCGTAGCTTGTGGTTCGGCTGCAAATACGTTCATATCAATTTCCCGGTCCGT
>JACREP010000028.1 GCA_016218185.1 Candidatus Gottesmanbacteria bacterium
ATCCAACGCATACTGTTCTTTATACCGGAGTTACCAATCATTTAGCACGAAGGTCGTTTGAACATAAATTTCATTATGGATCCTCATTTACTTCAAGATACAATGTCGTCAAACTTGTGTATTACGAAATCTTTACTGATATTCGGGAAGCTATAAAACGGGAAAAACAAATAAAAGCAGGCTCACGAAAGAAAAAGCTTGATCTTATCAACACATTGAATCCAAAATGGGAAGACTTGTTTGAAAAGATTATATGAAAGAGATCGCCACGGGATTTGCCCTCGCGATGACAAACAAAAAGAGATTGCCGCGTCGTCCCGATCGGATCGGGGCTCCTCGCAATGACAAAACGCGGACTACCGTCCAAATCTCCTTTTCCGTTTTCCAAATTCCTCGATCGCCTCGTCGAGTCGTGCCGGCGTAAACTCCGGCATGTACCACGCGGGAAAGTAAAGCTCGCTGTACTCGCTCTGCCAGAGTAAAAACCCGCTCAACCGTTGCTCTCCTCCGGTGCGAATAATAAGGTCGGGGTTGGGGATACCCGCTGTATCTAAATATTTTTCAAATTCTTTTTCATTTATTTGTACATTTGTAGATTTGTAGATTTGTAGATTTTGAATTGCTCTGAGCAATTCATCGCGTCCTCCGTAGTTGAGTCCAAACACCGCAGTGATGGTTGTATTGTTTTTTGTCTGCTCTACGACGGCTTCCAACGCTTGTTTGATGTCCGAAGGAAACTTGGAAAGATCGCCGATCACCCGGATCCGCACGCCTTTCTCGTGCAGCCGCTGCCACCGACGCCTGATGACATGACGAAACAAACGCATCATTGCCTCCACCTCACCCTTGTCCCGCTGCCAGTTCTCCGTAGACCAGGCCCAAAAAGTCATAAACCTAACACCACGCTTTGCCGCATGCTCGATAAGTGGCTCTAAAATATTGTCTGCCACCTGACGATGGCCTTCTACTACTCTAGATAGCCCATGTTCGCGTGCCCACCGGCGATCACCATCCATGATAACGGCGATATGTTGGGGAATATTTGTTTCCATATCTTAAAACAGATGCTCTGTCACAATCCGTGCTCCCCGCGCTGGTTTGTTGACAATAATCTGCTGCACTCCGGAAATCTCACTCGCTTTTTTGGAAATTACCTGTTCATCTTTTCCTTCACAAATAAGATGAACGTTTGGTCCGGCATCAATGGTAAAGCATACCGCAAGACCGCCGCTCCGCCACCTCCGCACGGCATTGATAATCTCCCTCGTTTCATCCGTCAAATAGTTAAGCGGTGGCTTCTGGGACTGCATCACCGCATGCATGTCCAGGCAATCCTCCTCGATCACGTTTCCAAGCGCATGAATATCTTTTTGTTCCAGAGCTTTCTTGACGCGGGCAATACGTCCGGGTATCGCAGCAAGCCGAGCCTCTAAGAATGGGCTTGTCCGCGCTGCTTCCATTCCCGACGTGCTCCCTACCTCTTTGGGTTTTGATTGAACCACAGCCACAATATCCCGCAAATCCCAATGCCCGGGCGGATAAAGGGAGTGTGCATACGACGTTTCCGATGAATTTCCTTCTTCCCACATCACAAATCCGTCCGGAATACTGCGGCACGCAGACCCTGATCCTAACCGTGCAAGAATAGACAATTCTTTTTCCGATACGCTAAGGTCAAGCGCCGCGGCGGCAGCAACCGTCAACGCCGCAAACCCGGAAGCAGACGAAGCGATCCCCGCCCCGGCCGGAAAACTGTTTTTCGTCACCACACGTGCCCTCATGTCCGTCCCTTTCAATTTCCGCATCCGATCAAGATGCGCAATAATCCTCAATTCACTGTTTTTCAGTACGTGCGTAAAAGTAGTGAATGACGTATCGGAAGCAACATTAATGGTATCTTGCGGGAAAGCTTTGGAAAACTCAACTGTTGTTGTGGTATATGCATTGCTTAAATTCATGGAAATCGAAGAGTTGAGGGGCAGGCGCAGGGCTTCGTCCTTTTTTCCCCAATATTTGATAAACGCGATGTTTGCCGGTGCAATGGCGGTTGCTTTCATGCTAATACTCCTGTCTTTTGCAATACCTGGCGAGACCAGTCGGTAAGTTTTATATCGCGAGCAAGGAGTCTTCGTGAAAGCTCTTTGGGATCCACCCACTCCACCCGATCCACCTCGTGAGGATGCAGCCGAAAAGGCCCATCGCTTGCCCCTTTATATATCCGGGACATTTCCGTTTCGGTTTTGGTCTCGATGCAATAGGTACCGATCTCCTCAAGCTCCGCCCCAACTCCGAGCTCCTCTAAAAGTTCCCGCCTGCTGGCCTCCTCATACGATTCATCTTTAAGCACGTGGCCGCCGGTAGAAATCCCCCAGAGTCCCGCGCCCATATCCTTCGTGCTGCTTCGCTTTTGCAACAGCAGTCTTCCCTGTTTATCAAAGAGCAAAATGCCGATGGTCCGGTGGATGAGATGCGGAGTATGATGGCACTCATACCGCGTCTTGTAGCCGATGATACGGTCCTTTTCATCTACAACGGTAAAAAGCTCCTGCTGATCATCAGTGGTTTCCACACGCGCTCCTTCGGCATGTGCAGAAACATCAAGCACTTCCCCGCCCGTTTTTTCTATCGCCCTGCTTATCTCTTCTCTCTTTTCGCTTCTCGCAAGGGCGATCATACAATCCCCGCCTCCGGCGCCCGAAAGCTTTGCACCCCATGCACCAGCCTTTTTTGCAGCTAAAATAAGATCCTCGAGCTTCTCTGTGCTTACTCCCAGGTCGCGCAAATACTCATGGTTAAAATCCATAAGTTTTCCGACCCGTTCCCAATCTCCTTCAAGTATCCGGAGCTTTGCCTCCCCGACTA
>JACREP010000029.1 GCA_016218185.1 Candidatus Gottesmanbacteria bacterium
ACCATGGCATCCTCGCGGAATTTCGCCTCCCAGGCAGGCACGAGGGGCGAGTTTTCGATCACTTCCTTAGCCGATTCAATGGTCCCGATAGTCTTGAGGATTTTGTTGGTAATGGTAAATTGAGGAGTATACATATTTCCTGTATAATAAACGCGTGCCGCGAAAAACACAACCACCCGCCGTGGTCATCACCTATCAGCTCACGAAGCTCATCGAGTCTCTTGACAACTAGTACCAATAGTGGTACTATTTCCATATGGCTACCTTACAACCTGTTCTTCCAGCAAACGAGGCGCGGGCCAACTTCTACCAAATACTCGATGAAGCGGGCACGAACCTGCGCCAGTTCACCATCACCCACCGGGGAAAACCCTTAGTGGTCGTCATGTCGCAGGAAGAATTCGAGGGCTGGCAGGAAACGCTTGAGATCCTCTCCGATAAAAACCTCATGGCAAGTATCCGCAGGTCGATGAAATCCAAAAAGGTCTATACCCAAGAGCAAGCGGATAAACGCATCGGGTGGTAACATAGTGGTATGGACATTGTCTATAAAGACGAGGCAATCAAAGCCCTCAAAAAGCTAGGGTCCGCAGACAAAACAAAGGCCAAGAAAAAAATCGCCGCACTCCTCACTGACCCCCTATTAGGAAAGCCTCTCCAAGGCATGCTTGCCGGCATCCGAAGCATCAAGGTGTGGCCCATACGAATCCTCTATACGTTCAACAGCGACACTCAAACGATTACCATCCGCGCCATCGGCCACCGCGGTGATGTTTATAAAGGATAAAAAAGAGTTCACTATTCTTGAGGAACGCTCACGCTCGCCGCCAAATCAAACCCAACCAAAAGTAACATTACCCGAGCGGGGCGGATAAGGTACTAATTCTGTTGTATAACCTGGTCTAGGCGTTAATACACCCCGATCTATAGCAAAACTTATAAGCCCCAATTCTGCAGCATCCTTCAAAGGTATAGTTGGACCAAAGTACTCTGTAAGAATTGTTCCTAACGCTCCTTTGGGAAGTTCTCCTGTTGGGCTATTTTCTCGTGCTTGCAATAAAGCAGCTCGAGCGAGACCTATTTGATCAGTAGGTTCTTCAGGTATTTTCATTTATATCACCCCCAACTATATAATAATGGTGATAGTACTCTCTCTCTCTGCATAAGTCAAATTGGCGCATTGTGCTAAGCTATCTCTATGAAAACTCGAGACACGAACAAAGCTGAGCGGCGTCTTCCTGTTTCGCGGGTGGCGAAGGCATATTGGCGCCAGCGAAAGAGTGCAGTTTGAAGAAGGAAGAAAAAAGATTATTTCTCGTGATATACTCTCTGTCGTATGAAAATCGTCTATACGAAGCACGCATTGGAAAAGTTCAGGTTTCTCTAGCGCTTCAGCTGGACGATATCAAAAACTAACATCCGCCAAACACTCGTAACACCCCGCTGGCGCGGCGTTTCCCGATTCGGCCAGGAAACCGCAATGAGTCTCTTGGATCCAACCCATGTTCTGCGCGTGATTTTTAGTCGGGAAGGTGATAAACTCAGAGTTATTACCTTCCATCCGGCACGGAGGGGCACCTATGAAAGTACACTATAACCAAAATGACAACACCCTCATGGTGGAACTTATCCGAAAAAAGGTCGATCATGCCTATGAGACGGAAACCATGATCGTGCACGTCTCCAAAGACAATGAACCAGTACTCCTGGAGATTTTTAACGCAAGCGCATTTCTTGCCGAAGAGGCAAAAACACTCCCCGAAGAGATCAAACAGCGATATTTTGCGTAGGGTTCGCCCGAAGGTGTGCTATGCTATCTCTGTGAAAACTCGAGGTACGAATAAGTTCGAAAGGCGTCTTGCATTTCGCGGTTGGCGGCGGCATATTGGTGCCGCCGAAAGAGTACACTTTGAGGAAAGCAGAAAGAAAATTACGACGCGGGGAGAAGATCTTTCATCACCACCGGTATCTCACTCGCCAAATCCGTTGCGTTGAAGTACGGGCCGACGCGGGCATAAAGCGCATCCCCGGCTTGTTTATTGATGAAACTCCCGGCGATGGTAGCCAAAAACGGATCGTTTTTGCAGGCGAGCGCGGCGATCAGACCCGCCAACACGTCCCCGGTTCCGCCTTTAGTCATACCCGCGTTGCCACCTTCAATCACGCGACATACAGAAGGATGCGATCCTTTCGCACCAGAAGGATCGCATCCTTCTCCGGTGCAAATAATATCCTTCTCGCCCTTCAAAAGCACAATGCACTGATATGCTTTTGCAAAAAGTTTCACTTTATCTTCAATCGAACCGTTTTCTATTTGGCATTTGGCATTTAGCATTTGGCATTGCGCCCATAGGCGCTCAAACTCTCCATGGTGCGGCGTGAGAATCACATGAGGGGGAATTAAGGATACATCCATCATCTGAAGCGCTCCGGCATCGATCACCCACTGCTTGTTGGGGTATTTGTTGAGTAAGGAATTGGTTAAGGTTTCTGTCTCTTTATCTCGTTCCATACCCGGGCCGATGAGAATACAATCGTCTTCTTCAATGTAATCGTCAAGGTGCTCGCGCGAAACCACGATGCCGTTTCGGAACTCCTCTTTGGCCTTGACCACCAACTCGTTGTTTTCCGGCACCGATGAGTAGTGCACGAGGTCTACAATGCGCGAGGCCACGGTGAGTGCCCACAAACTCGCCGCGTGGAAAAGGTGCGACCCGCCGATGATAAGAAGCCTCCCATTTTGGCCTTTATGGGACCCCCGCGCTGGCACATACAGTTTTTTGAGATCGTCAACTGTCACGGATTTCATAATCGAATAATTGTATGATCAAGGCGCTTCTTCTCTAGTAAGTTTACCACGTTATCTTCTGCCGAAGTAATGATGGTTTGCTGTTTGCCAACAACGTCAAGCACAAGCCGTCGATGTTCCTCATCCAGTTCCGAAAAAATATCATCCAGAAGGAGGATCGGTCGCTCGCCGGTTTGTTGCTCAATAAAGCTAAGTTCTGCGAGTTTAAGCCAGAGTATCGCCAACCGCTGTTCGCCACGGCTTCCGTATATACTGAGTTCAATCATTTTCTGATCTTTCAGTGAAAATTGAGAATTGGAAATTGAAAATTTAGAGATGACGAAGTCATCTCTATGCGGTCCCACGAGCGTCGCTTTCGCCGCCACCTCTTCCTCTTTGTACTGCTCCAGCCGACTCTCGGATATCACGCTTTTGTCGTACTCAATAATATTGTTCGAGTGAAGTCGAGAACTATTTCGTGAAACTTCTCGATTCCTCGAGGACTCGTCGCTCGAAAAATAATTGTTAATAAATTCAATAAATTCTGTGCGTTTGTCGGTAAGGTAATTCCCTGTCCGTATCAAAAGTTGATTCCAAAACAGCAATTGCCGACGGTCGGCTTTGCCCTCGTTGATCATATCCAGCAAACGATTGCGTTGCCGCAGTCCGCGCTCGTACGAATACAGGTTGCGCCGGTATTCCCGGTCTACCTGCACCAACACGCTATCTAGGTATTTGCGCCGAAGCGACGGGCTGTCGGTAACCAGTTCCAAATGTTCCGGCCAAAATAAGACCGCACGCAGGTTGCCCACAAAATCCACCTGCCGCCGGGCTACACCGTTGACCAGATATTTCTTGAGCGGCGCCTTTTGTCCCTGCACTTCGCCGACTGTCAATACCATCTCTAATTTAAGCTGTTCAGGCCCGGGGAGTCCCGATTTGATCGGGGCGACCTCAGGCGGGGCGATCTCAGCGCCGATTCGACCAACGTCGCTTCCCCACGCAATCGCCTCCCGATCGCTATCCGCCCGGAAGCTTTTGCCGGTCGCCGTCATCATGATTGCCTCAAGGATATTGGTTTTCCCGGCAGTGTTGGGACCAACTATTAAGGTCGTTGCAGGAGAAAATTCAAACGTTTTTTTCGCGTAGCTTCGGAAGTTCTGAAGGTTGAGTTGCGAAAGAACCATGCTACTATTGTACCAAAAAGATTGAGTAAGCGATCCCGGCGAGCGAACAAGATTGAGTCCGGCTTGAGACGCCGCGGCGAGGTGTGCGTTTTGGAGTGCGCCACGCCAATTGATTATGGAAAGGCAAAAGATGTATGGAGAGAGGCTTGGCGGAGGCCTCCACTAAACGCATACCGAGCAAAAGCGGCGGCGTGTAAAGCTACTTGATCGTCGTGCCTACAAACGGCTCTCCATCCAGCGCCCGGGCTACATTTTCTAAATTGCGGCCGTTGAAAATTTTTACGGTGATACCCATCTCGTGGGCGAGCTTGCTGGCAATCGGATCAAACGGCGCGTTCATCCCGGGAGTCCACCGATCACCCACCATCTGTCGGTATTCTTTCCAGCTCATAGTCGCAATCGGACGGGCGTTGGGATGCGTTTTGGGGTCATGGTCATACACCTGATCGATATTGGTCAGGTTAATCACCTGCGTTATGCCGTAGTCCTGGCAAAGCGTCACTGCGCAGTAATCCGTACTCCACCCCGGCTTCCAGCCGGCCGCAATGGCCACCGGAGCGTCGATTTTCAAAATAATTTCGTAGTGTTTGATCACCCTGGGGTCGGCAATGTCGCGAAAGATGGTGCGGATAAGCTGTGCATTGAGCCTGGTGGCGTGGAGCCCAAGCCAGTCCAGGTCCTCATTGACGACTTCTTCCCCTCGTACCTTCTGCGCGGCATCCTGATAGTGCCGGGTGGTCGCCCCTCCGCCGACCGTAATAAAAAATCTCCTCTTGTTGGAGGAGATTTGGTTGCGGATGAAGGTATTGAAGGCACTCAGAAATCGGGTATCAATGCCGCCGTTGGGAATCACGAGGGATCCGCCCAAAGAAAGGACAAACGCACGGTCGCCGATACTCATAGGGTAATCTGACGCTCCAAAGCCTAAGTCCGGTTCGCGTCAGCTTCGTGTATAGTAGCAAAAACCCCCGCAGGTTGCAATGAGAGTTCCCGCCGCAACTGTTATAATAGTGACATGAACAAAATGGTCGTTGTCGTCTGCGGCGGATCGTGTTCGGGTAAAACCGTATTTGCCAACCTCTTCCGCAGCGCCTTGGTTCTGGAGATGGACCATTTCTACTTCGGTAAAAAAGACATGAAACCGCTTCCAGACGGCTCGTTTGACTTTGACGCGCCCCAGGCGGTGGACATCGCCGGCTGTGCCCAAGCCGTGGCGGAGCTTGCCCAAGGTAAACAGGTCACCATCCCGGTTTATGATATGAAATTAAGTGACCGCGTGGGAACGC
>JACREP010000034.1 GCA_016218185.1 Candidatus Gottesmanbacteria bacterium
ACTTGTCTCGCCGAAGCTTCAAAGTAGCTCGCCTTCGCTCTTACGAGCTACGGCGAAGCGAAGGCGGAAGGAGCGAGATTTGAACTCGCGTGGGCCTTGCGACCCCCAAGGTTTTCGAGACCTGGCCGTTTAGCCGCTCCGGCATCCTTCCAAATAACCGGCCAAAACGGTGGGTTCTGGCCGATTCGTGCGCGCCCGGCGGGAGTTGAACCCACAACCTGCAGATCCGCAATCTGCTGCTCTATCCAGTTAAGCTACGGGCGCTTGTATGCGTATTTTACTACGGGAAGCCAGGATTGGCTAGGCTGAGGGTTTTTCCAGCGGGATTTTCTTGGTGAGCCACGAGGCCGCGTTGTCCACCCATGTCTTTTCCGGCTGCTGCCGGAATGGGATGTGTTTTGCCACCAGCTCCCGCACCTGCGCTTTATCCTGAGTTCCCAAAAGAATAATGATGTGGGAACCGATGATGGGCCGGAGCTTAAGGATGTTCTGTCCCCACTGTTCTTCAAACCAAAATTCCGCAAGTGTTTCCCACCGGTAAAAATGCCCGGCGCTCTCAATCCCCAGGTTCGTAATCCGATGCTCTACGTTTTCCGGAGGCACCGTGGAGAGCACGTAGATAAGGAAAACAATGGAGACAACCGCGGCAATCAAGAGAAATTCGCGGGCAAATACCAGGATAATAACGAGAAGGAAAACAATTGCGCCAATGTTGGTGAAGTATTCCTTATCCCGTTTCTTAAACAGCCGTGACGCTGACACCCAGGAAAGATAGACCTCTTTCTGTTCTTCCTTCAGTTCTCCGGCAGAAGATTGATCCATACATTCAGTATAATACAATCAACGACAAAGAAAAATCCCTCCTTTGCAGACCTGGCGGACGAAGGCGTCGCGTAATAAATCTTTGATTTAAACGCGACAGCAACGTCGAAATTTTTCGTTTAGAAAAATTTCTTACGTTGCGGAGGGGACAGGAGTCGAACCTGCAAGCCCCTTGCGGGGCGCCAGTTTTCAAGACTGGTGGAATACCATTATCCGACCCCTCCTCTATTTGATTTTCAATCAAGTATATCATATCATGGAAATATACCCTAAACGGTATGAAAAATAGATATAAACTGGATGCAACCATTCAAAAGCAATATTTCCACAAAGTTGAAACAGTCAGTAAGTTTCATCCCAATCAATTAGCCTCATTTTTCCATATTGTTCCCAGAAGTTTTCGGGATTGGAAAAGGGGGAAATATGCAATACCTAAGTATGTCGTTGAGACAATTGAAAAACGATTCCATGTTCCTTTCCCCGCCTCAAAAAAAGAAGCTCAACGCGCTTGGAAACAAATAAAATTCAACGCCTCCCGCCGGGGCGGCCTCGCGGTCATGGAAAAATATGGTGGCCCAGGAACCCCGGAAGGCAGAAGCAAAGGTGGAAAACGAGGAATGCAGACCTTACGAGCACGCGGACTCGTCCCACAACCTAAGCCCTTCTTTGGTCCATCTAATTATTCACCGGAACTTGCGGAATTTGTCGGCATACTCCTTGGTGATGGTCACATAGGAAAGGAACAATGGTCTATTACTTTGAATGCCATTAAGGATAAAGAATATGCAATGTATGTAAAACAACTTATTATTTCGCTCTTTCATTTTATTCCGTCTATGGCAATTAGAAATGATTGTAACGTAATTGTTTTAGGAGGAAGCGGTATTCGCTCAATACAATACTTTGTTCAGCTGGGACTCAACATTGGCAATAAAGTGAAACAGCAAGTTGGAGTTCCCGTATGGATTATTCGAAACTCAATTTACAGTACATCATGTCTCCGAGGACTCATGGACACAGACGGCGGCATTTTTAATCACACCTATAAGGTAAATGGTAAATCGTATACTTATACAAAACTTTGCTTTAGTAACCGCTCCATACCACTCCTCCGATTTGTTTACCGCACGCTTCAATCATCCGGTTTAACACCAAAACTTATTGATAAGGTAGAAAATAAGAAAGTATGGCTGTATAATCAAACAGAGGTCAAACAATATATAGACCTTATTGGCACGCACAATCCTCGATTACTTGTCAATCTGGGAGGAGTCCGATAGCACGGTCCATTCGGGGAGTTTGCTAAACTCCTGAGCCGTAAGGCTCGCGTGGGTTCGAATCCCACCTCCTCCGCTCAATCGCTACTCTGGATCACCCACACGATCCCTTCGTGCACTTCGATAGTGGCAACATCAGCGGCAAATTCATTGCTGATCCCGCGCGTCTGACCGCGGGTGAGTGACAGGCGGGATACTTCGTAAAGAAATCCGGTCAAGGAAACCGTTGCTGACTGCGAAAACGGGAGAATCGAAATGTACCGGAATGTTCCTTTTTGTGCTACTTGTTTTCCGGAAACTAAACGGACGTCGTTATGTTCATCTACGAGACGCGCCGCGATACCTGCGTTTAAGAAGTGTTCAAGCAAATGAAGCGTTCCCAGGGTATGATCTGCTCTCGTCCCGCTGCCTCCGTAGATGACGACTTCAACCGGCTTCTGCTTTACTGCATACGCAACGGCCAATTCCATATCGGTAAAATCCTTGTCCGCCGGATGAAGTTCGATGTGTTTGACTGACTTTTTAATCAGTGCTAATTCCTTTTTCGTCACTGAATCAAAATCGCCGATGGCTATGTCTGGGACGATGCCATTGGTTATCAGCCAATACGCCCCGCGGTCAACGCCGATGACGTAATCAGCGTTGCTGATCTGGATGATAAACTCCTTCGAGAGTCTTCCTCCGCCCACAATCGCAATGGTGTTTGTGCGTTTCATTTCATCAACGGGCCATCGTAACGGCCCAGACAGACTTCGCGCCCGCGCGCTTGAGAGTCTCTCCAGCGGCCCGCATGGTGGCACCGGTCGTAAATACGTCGTCGAATAACAAGATATTGGGATATTGAGATACAGAGATATGAGAAGGAATACCAAAAACATGTTCCATATTTTTTAACCGATCTTCCCGTTTTTTCATCTCTACCTGCGGCTCAGTCATCTTCACCCGCCTGAGAATATCAATGCGTAGGGTAATATGCAACCCAGCCTCGCCGGCAGGCAGGCGCCCGGCAAGTAATCTTCCCAGTGCTTCGGCCTGATTAAATCCGCGATCACGAAGCCGCAGCCAATGGAGGGGAAGGGGAACGAAAATAGTTACTTGGTTACTAAGCAACTTAGTTACTTCGAAAGAAGAAGGCGGGATAAGAGAAATAAATTCTTTTGCAAGGTCGGAGATGTAGCGGTATTTGATTGCCTTCACCGCCTGACGGACAACTCCGTCATAGCGGAAAAAACTCGTGAGGCCGTCCAGGCAGTACCGTGTTTTGCATCCCGGATGCGTGGCGCCGTCTATCGCGGGTTTTTCGCACACCGGACAGATTGCTTCATTTGCCCGAATGATCTTAATGGATGAAATGCAACGCGTACAAAAATAGTTCCCAATCTTCCCGCACCCGACGCAGCGTTTTGGAAACAACAAGTCTAAAATTCCCACAAAAATACCTCCTTGTATCATTCTACAAGAAGGCGGAGTGTGGCGCCGCGAATACGCGGCATCTCCGCAGGAGTTTGCGATCAGCGGTAACGCGGGAGCATTACTCCTGAGGATGCAGTGTGCTCGCTGCCACAGCAGTGTCTGTGGCGCCGCGAGTACGCGACATCCACAGCACTAAGCCTTCCGTGAAGACACGGGTCGGCAAGTGCTGTGGAGATGCCGAGTAATGAGCTCGGGTCCGAAAGGGCATATTTTCAACATCTACAAGCGTAGTCCATTTTATTCTTTCCAAACCTCAAAATAGACAAAATGGCTTGAAAAGGGTTGACCTTTTTGCTCCGGAACCAATCGGTCAGTTGATTCCTGACGCCTCGGCTGAGTTTCCGCCTGGCGCGATTCACCGAGAAAAATCATCGCCAAACGTCTTGCCTTACGCAGCTAATGCCAACGCAGGGCGAGAAGACATTCCGAAGTACGCTCGCAAAGCTGCGAGTTCCTCGCGGAGTGCCTGTTTTCTGTCTGATAAATCAGCAGATATGTTTTGACAGAGTTTACGGCTCGCTGTCAAGCCGGCTTGCAGTTGTCAATGTGCCACAATCGTCGAATCGTTCATCCCCTCGTCGAAGACTCCTCGGGGTAAACCCCAAAAAGCTCCCTTATTTTACCTTCCCCCTATATTCAACTTCCAGCTCCCGCTTCATGTCTTCCCGCTTCTTGGCCTCGCGCTTCTCGTACTGTTTTTTGCCGTGCGCAAGGCCAACTTCGAGCTTCACCAGGGGACCAGTAGTATACCAGGAAAGAGGAACAAGGGTCAAATTGGCACCCTCAAGCTTACTTTTGAGGCTGACGAGCTCTTTTTTGTGCAACAGGAGTTTGCGCGTCCGCTTGGGATCATACCCTTCCGGCCGGGCGTAGATGTAGGGGAAAATTTGCGCGTTGACGAGGTACGCTTCTGATCCGATGATGCGCACAAACGCACCCTCCAGGCTCGCATGGCCGGCTTTAAGTGATTTTACCTCTGATCCCAACAGGTGAATCCCTGCCTCAAACCGGTCGATAATGGTGTAGTCGTACGTTGCTTTGCGGTTGATGATTTTCATATTTTCTTTATGTCATCGCGAGACCGTTCTTACGAGCTTTGCGCCTGCCCTGAGCTGCGAAGGGCGGCGATCTCGAGAGATTGCTTCGTCGAAGACTCCTCGCAATGACAAATCACTTGAGCTCAATGGCGTAAATCTTCCCTTCCGCCAAAAAGAGCATTTTCTTTGCGCTCTCCGAAACCACCAACTGGCTCGGGGCGATGTTTCCTTTCCATGAATACTCTGCCAGATAGATCCCATCCTTATCCAACACGACCACCCGCTTGTTGACGCTATCCAAAACATACACATTCTTGGTGCTGTCATCCGTATAAATGATGAGCTGTTTCCCCAACGCCGGCTCCACACCCTGCGGGGTAAACGTGGCCTCACGGCCTTGGGTAAAACGCAGCATCTTCCCCTGCGCCGTCCCCACCCATACCGATCCGTCGATAGCCATCGTAGTGGCGGCAGAAAAATCAGGCAGGCTATCGGGATTGAGATACTCCCGAATCTCGGAAAAGCCAGCTTGCCCTGAGTCTCGAAGGGTTGCCATATATTTCCAAATTCTCCCCTTTTGGGTATCCAACAGATACAAATTTCCCCCAAAGGAAACAAGCGAGGCAATCGTCCCCCACTGCGTATCCTTTTTTACGATATCGCTAGTCGTTTTTTTATCACTCACGGAAATACCGGTAATGCCGGTCGTTGTCAGTACATACAGAGTATCTCCATGGCCGGCAATACGTGTGGCGTTGGTAAATGCATCGCCGCCGGCAACAATCTGGCCATTTTTTGAAGAGACGCTCACGCTGTAGATGGTTTTTGTATTTGCGTCCACAATGCCCAACAGATCGCCGCCGATGGCAATGCCCGTGGCCATACCTCCCTTTTTCAGAAGCGAGGCGTCAAAAAAAAGTTCCGGCTCCGTAACGGTTGCATGCAGCGCCTGCGTCAGCGCATCGGCAATGTTTTGGTAGAGGTTTGCAATCTGCCGACCTTCTTTTGTCCGCGACGGGACAGACGAGATTAATGGCTCAAGCAGTGTTTTTGCCTGGCTTAATCGCTCCCGACCCTTCACCGGGTTAAGGTCCAGAAGGGCAACGCCTTCGTCAAATGCATACTGTGACTGCGTGAGCACCCTGGTGACGGATTCGGAGCGCGACTGGCTGACCTGTTTGCCAATACCCAAAAACACGCTTATCCCAAACAGAACCAACACGAAAAGCGTTCCCGCTACCACCAGTGGCCGCCGGCCAAAGGCAAGGGACGGAAGGATCCGCCGCAACCGGTGTAAGAGCACTGAAGTCATTCTGCGTACGCCCGCGCGGGTCATGCGAACTCTTGGGGCAACCGGTGCGGGTTGGGCAATGACCGCTTGCTGGCTCGCCTGCTCTTCCTCTTCTGACGACGCAATCTGCGCTACTTGAAAGATGAGTGCAGCGCCTCCCGCGTCGTCTCCCCGTTCATGAAGCATCAGGGTCAGTTTTTCCGCAATTTCCGCCGGCGGAAGATGGTCAAATACGGATGTGAGTTCCCCTTCTGTCAGGCCTTGCACAAACCCGCGTGAAGCCAACAGCAGTGTATCCTGTTCGTGCACCTCACCGGAGAGTGCGCCGTCATCTGTAACTAACCGAGACAATCGGTTTGCGCGCTTAAGGTACACCGAGGCTTGACCCCTGGTCACCAGATACACGACCATCCCCACCGGAACCAAAAGGATCAAAGAAACGATGTTTGGGTTTTGGACACTATCTGCCAGATGCTCAAGCGCCCCAAGACTCACGACTGGTTCCGTAAGCCCCTGAGTCAGCATGGTTAAAATACCGACTCCGCTGTCGCGCGCGCGTCCCAGTTCGTCTCGTACTTCCACCACGCCGTAGGCAAGCGGCGTCGAAAACGTCTGTCCCCAATGTTCCCTGTCGGTGTTCCCGACTACCGGAGCGATCTGCGGCCTGATGATCATATCTGTATCTTACCACCCGGCAACGGAAAATGCGCGCCGCTAGAGAAGAAATAGAGCCAAAAGGAACACGCCGATGGCAGCGGCCAAATGAATAATCACAATGAGGCGAAGCACCGGTTCAAAGGATTCCTCCAGAACATTTGCCATGAGTTGCTCCTGCCGCACCATGATGCCGGCAAAAACCGCGTAGACGGCAAGTCCGATAAGGACCAGTACTTTTACCCCAAGCCAGACCGCAGGAATCACGTTTGGTGTCATACGGGTTTTTTTTCAAGTCCCGCAAGAGTTCGGATGGTCTCTACCACCTGTTCCGGATGCGGCACTTTTTCAAATTCCAAATTGGGAAGTTCACCCGCCGTCTGGATATACACGTTGCCGTAGTTAAACAGCGCGGCGAAAATGCCTCCCGTGGTATAGGTGATATCCTGAATTCGGGTAAGTTCCGCCTGAGAAAACTGTTTATACAAAAGGTACAAAAAATCGATATCCACAATGCGCTCGTTGGTTACGATGTAAATATTGAAAAACCAGTACAAAAAATTGGCCAGGGCAAATCCGAACGTGGCCACGTACCAAAAAACCGTCCCGACCACAAAATATCCAATGGGCAACTGCGGCATGGGGGTATAGCGAAGAAAAAACGGGAAAAAGAGCGTCGGAGCCAATACCATAAGCGCAATCAACGCAATCCACCCTACGTTGACCACCAGGTGCTGCCGCAAAAAGAGCACCACATTCTCTTTGGCCTCCTGTGTCTCAAACCGGATGCCTTTGGGGTTGACGGCAAAACACGTCAGCGGCCCGAGTGCGGCGTGGTCGTGGATCGGTTTTTTCGTTGGCATGGTCTTGTCATTGCGAGCAACGCGAAGCAATCTCCAACGTCTCCCTAGATACGGAGGGGATCCTTCGACTCGCTTCGCTCGCTCAGGATGACTCGCTCCGATCACATCGGGGCTCGTCACTTCTTCTCGATATTATACAACGAACTCCTAATCGAAATATATCCCGGTGCGCGCAGGTTGAACGCTTCTTTAAATTCGCTGCCTGCGATGCGCACCTCCCCTTTGTTGGTTTGGAGAATGACGGTGTCTGTGTACCCGCCGGAGTTATACGTGACGGATACGCCGGAAACACTGGTAAATCCTCCACGGTCGCGAAGTTCGGACAACGAGTATGGGTTGCCGGTTGCACCATTGATAGGACAGCTGTTAATAGTAACCGGCAAAATCCGGCTGGCGTCCTCACCGTCCCGGCGCACCTGCCAGGCATTAACGATATCCGCAAATTCCTCACTGCTAAGCCACGGGTGTGAACGGCCGCATTTGGCGGAAGAATTGTAATAATCTGCCGTATACCAACCTTTGTAAAACCACGGTGAAGAAGCAATCTTTTCATATGCATCGCCGGTCCAGCAGCCCTGGTTGCCGCAGATCGTATCCCACCCTGTGGTCGTACTGTACCCGCCGGTCGTGGAGGAATAAAACGTCGTCACTCCCTCAATCACCTGACCGCGGGTTTCCTCAACTGCCGACCGCCACTCACCCGGAGGGCTATTGGCTTTGGACCCTGAATAAACCTGGCAGGATTCCGTCGTGCAGATCGTTCTCCCTTGTGTTTTGTACAAAAAGTATGCATAAGAACGTGCGGCAATAGCCTGAGCTTTCAACGCTTCTTTCGGAAAACTCGAGGGCATTTCGGCAATCCCCAATAAGTATTTGTCTTCAAAATTCATCGAACCATATCCCGACACACTGATATCTCCGCCGGTATCTTTCCCGACCGGCTCGCGGCCGTAGTAAGCACGTAAAATATCCCTGTAAGATTGTCCTCGTTCAGCCCGCCCTTTTGCTCCATATTGGCTCATGCCCTTCCGGTGCGTATACGCGCCGAAGGAAAACCCTGCAAAAGCAGGACTAAACCCTGGATTAAAATTAGGCGACGCATTCGGGTCATCTGCCAGCGGCACATCGCCGACACTGGTGGTGAACGTACCGCTTCTGGCATTGAGGATTGCCTGCTGTTGGGCCGTAAGGCTCGCAATAATCCCTGTGAGTTTACTTTGGTATGCGGAGGCTTCCCCCACGAGCTTACGCACCGAGACTGCCCGTCGATCGGTTTCTTCCTTGAGGTATGCAAGAGATGCGCGCTCGGACTCAAACGCTTTCTTTCGGTCTTCTAGATCTTTGACTGACAACGCGGTCTGCGTGATGGATTTTTTGTCCTCGTTGACAGCCGCCTGCTGGTACGCCATGACACGCAGAAGCGACCCGACGTTAGTGGAAGACAAAAACGCCGTAAACGGCGTGTTAATCGTGTTGCGGATGTAAAATTCGCGGATCCTGCGGGCCGCCAGCCCCAAAAATCCGGCAAGTTCCTTTTCTCCTGCGGCGATTGCCACCGCTTTTTTGGCAACTTCTCCTTCAACCACTTTGATGCGTGCCTGAAATGCCGCAATATCCGCTTCCATTTTTTTGAGCGCATCGGCGTGAGGCTTAATCGCCGCTTCCATCTGGTTCCATGCATCCTGGCATTTGGCTATTTTTTCACTCAACGCAAGGAGGTTATCCCCGGAGCTCGGCACCACACAATCTTCGGCATACGCGCCCGGCGCGAATAATCCAATAAACAAATAAACTAATAAACTAATAAACAAATAGGGTAAGATCCGCATGAGGTTATTGTATCATCCTGTCTGCTTTGGTACACTTAAGGAGTGAAGAAAATAGTATTGATCAGCGCTTTGGTACTTGCTATTCTTTCATCCGGAGGTTCACGGGTCGTTGCCGCCGATCCGTTTGCCGGCTGCAGCGGCGGCGCTATCAACACCGCCATCGGCTGCATCCCGACGGAGCCGGGGGCTTTGTTTGGGAAATTTTTCTCCTTCGGCATCGGCATAGCCGGCGGCATTGCGTTTCTTCTGATCCTTTTCGGCGGATTTCAGATCTTGGTCTCTGCAGGCAATCCGGAGCAATTGGCAGCAGGGAAAGAACTCGTGAGTTCGGCAATCGCAGGACTGCTCCTGGTCATCTTTTCCGTGTTTTTACTGCGCGTGATCGGAGTGGATATATTAGGAATACCAAAATTCGGATAGGCGCGAGTATGTTAACGAGGTTCATTCAATCGGTTTTTATTGGAGTATTCGTTTATTGGATTATCAGTTTATTGAATTATTCTCCTGTCTTTGCTCAAACCCCAGTCCCCTTCATTGCCATCGGTGATTCCATCACCGCAGGTTCTCAGGGGCCATCGTACTTATGCCCTCTCCAGATGCAGTTGGGTAGTGCTGTTACATTTGCCGGCCCAATCCAGGTATCGTGTCCAAGCGGTACCATTCGTCATGCTGGATTCGACGGTGCATCGACACAGGACATCATAGACAAGCAGGGCCAATGGATATCCTTTGTTCCATCATCTGGTAATGCGATTGCCCTCATCATGCTGGGAACGATCGATGTATATCACGAAGTTCCCACTGAAACAACAAAAAACAATCTGGCGCAGATCATTCGTCTCATTAAGAACCGCAATCCGCATGCAACGATTTTCCTTTCCCCGATTATTCCAAACCGAGCCAATAATCCTGGTGTTAATTCAACGATTGCTTCACTCGCCCAACAGGGTGTAACTATCCTCCCTGGAACCAGCTTGAATGTTCAAACGGATCTGAAAGACGATGTGCACCCTGATGAGAGTGGTGCGCAGAAAATCGCAAGCAACCTTTTACCGGACCTCCAACCGGCAGCCACTGCTCTTGCGAATCAACCGCAACCAACCAACACACCCGACCGGCTCACCGACCAAGGATCATCGGGAGCACAACCAACGGTTGTACCGCAACAAAATACGCCGCAAAGCGGGTATAATACGGGCATGGCGGTAGGACTCACTCTTCCCGGGGGGATAACCATCAATGGCCCGGCGGAGCTCAAATTCGCAACAATTGGCGATGTCCTCAACCGTGCCATTCCGTTTGTTTTTGCGGTTGCGGGGATCGGACTACTGGTTATTCTTCTTTCTGCCGGATTTGAGTTTTTAACCAGCGCCGGAGACGCCAAAAAACTGGAAACTGCCCAACAGCGCCTGACGTACGCAGTGGTTGGGTTTCTGATTATCTTCACGGCTTACTGGCTGGTGCAGATTGCCGCCCGCATCTTTGGGCTAACCGAGGTGACAAATATCTTCCGGTAACATTTGTCATTGCGAACAAAACGCGGACTACCGTCCAAATCTTCGTTTCCGCCTATTAAATTCCTCGATCGCCTCGTCCAGACGGCCTGGCGTAAACTCCGGCATGTACCACGCGGGAAAGTAAAGCTCGCTGTACTCGCTCTGCCAGAGTAAAAACCCGCTCAACCGTTGCTCTCCTCCGG
>JACREP010000030.1 GCA_016218185.1 Candidatus Gottesmanbacteria bacterium
CGGTGTCTCATTAGGGATCGGATTGCAGCTTCATTACCTGTTTTTATTTCTTTTTCCCGTTGCGGCTTTGTGGCTCTTGCTTTCAGATACGACGGGACTTCGGCTTCGGTCGTGGTTTGCAACTGCCGTCGGATTTCTCCTGGGGTATGCATCGTTTCTCCTGTTTGAGCTGCGTCATGGGTTTCCCAACACGCGCTCCATCGTGCAGTTTATTGGAGCAGGCAAAGATACCGGATTCTCCGCCGCGTCATATCAGGTGACCGTAAGTGATGTCATTTACCGTTCGGTCGCTCGGCTCGTTTTGCGTCTGCCGCAGCCGGAGGCGTTGGTGAGTATAGCAGGGTGGCAGCGGTCACTTTGGGAGTGGGGAGCTGGAACCGTTGTGGCCGTTGGGATAATGATATTGGTCTATCAGGCTGCGGGAGGAATGTGGCAAAAGGGCGCGCGTTTGCTTCTCCTGTGGGGTGGTATCGTGGCTGCGTTGTTCGGATTGTATCGGCGGGCCATTTATGACTATTACTTCGGTATCTGGTTTGCGCTGCCGTTTTTTTTGACAGCTCTCGTCCTCTATCACATAAAAAAAATCCGGTTCATCGGAGGAGCGCTTGCGGCGGCGGTGGCTGCGTTCCTTCTTTGGTGGAATTGGCAGGGACGGCCCTTTATCTACGCGCCCAACAATCAACTTGCGCAGGCAAAGGCCATAGCCAGGGAGGCGTTGGATAATACCGACGGAAAGCCGTTTAATTTTGCGCTCGTTACCCAAGGAAACTCCGATCATGCGTACCGGTATTTTTTTGAACTATGGGGCAATCCGCCGGTGACGATAGAGCCGGAGTTTGCCGATCCGGAGAGAAAAACCGTGAAGGATCAACTCATTGTGATCTGCGAAGAACCCGAGTGTAAGCCGCTGGGACACCCGCTTTGGGAAATTGCAGGGTTTGGGACTGCCACGATTTCCGGCACCTGGCAGACGTCGTTCGTGACGATTCATAAGCTGGTACACTTATAACCATGGCAAAGCCGTATCTTTCCGTCGTCATTCCTGCCTATAACGAAGAAACCAATATTCGCATCGGCACACTGGATAAAGTATCCCGGTACATGGAGAGCCGTGACTACGGGTGGGAAGTCATCCTTGTTGACGACGGGTCTGACGACGGGACCGCAAAACTTCTGGAAGAATACGCAAGAGTCAACCATGGGTTTATCATTATGCACAATCCCCATCAGGGAAAAGCCGCGACCGTCATCACCGGCATGCTTGCCGCCAAAGGTGACGTGGTGCTTTTTACGGATTTGGATCAGGCGACGCCCCTTTCCCAAGTCGAAAAACTTCTCCCATGGTTTAACCGGGAATTTGATGTGGTTATCGGGTCAAGAAGCAACAGGCGTGAAGGGGCGCCCATCACGCGTATCGCCATGGCGAGAGGATTTATGCTGCTCCGGTCGATCATCCTTGGGCTCCATGGTATAACGGATACGCAGTGCGGGTTCAAGGCGTTTCGACAGGCGGTTGCACGGGATATTTTTTGCAGGCTCAAACTTTATGGCGACAGCCATGCGGTTGCGGGTTCCATGGTGACCGCGGGATTTGATATAGAAGTCCTGTTTCTCGCCAAAAAGTTAGGCTACGCTCTAAAAGAGGTTCCCGTCGAGTGGCACTACGTGGAAACCAGGAGGGTCAATCCGCTCAAAGACTCATGGCAGGGGCTTCTGGACATTCTCAGGATCCGCTTCAATGCATGGAAAGGACTCTATCGATGATGTTATTGACAGGTTACGCAATAGCTTCTTTGGCTCTGTTTCTCTATTCGTTTACGCAGGTAGATTTAAGCCTCACGCTGTCCTCGTCGGGCTTTCTTCAGACTCTGCAATCGTATTTTCAGCACGTCGGTTTTTTTGAACGTCCCGCCTCAACGGCGTTTTTTGTCGGCATCACCGGTTTTTGGTTTGTCCTTTATGCGCTGGCCGTTCGTACCGCCCATCGCGGGCAACTCGGTCTTCCTCACCTTTGGAAGATCGTGGGTTTGGTGACGATCCTTTTAGTTTTTTCGTATCCGGCCTTTTCCTATGACCTGTTTAACTATGTGTTTACCGCCAAAACCGTGCTGGTCTATCAGAAAAATCCGTATGAAGTGATTCCGCTGCAGTTTGCGGGCATTGATCCGCTTGTTGCCGTGATGCGCTGGACGCATCTGCCGAGCGCATATACGCCCGTATGGATTCTCCTCACACTCCCTGCGTATCTTTTGGGCTTCGGCAAGGTATTACTCGTTATCTGGAATCTCAAACTGTTGGTTGCCCTCTTTTACCTTATGGCGGTACGGGGAGTACAGAAAGTGTTGGAAGCGGTCGAGCCGACGCGGGCTGGTTTGGGGACGGCCATCTTTGCACTCAACCCCTTGGTGATCATTGAAAGCCTTGTGAGCGCGCATAATGACATAGCCATGATGGCCATCGCGATGTGGGCTATCGTCTTTTTTTGCCAAAAAAAACGATTGACCTCGTGGTTCACATTGGCATTGTCTGTCGCCATAAAGCTTATGACCATTACACTTGTACCGGTTATGCTTCTTGTCCATCAAAAGGCCGTTGACTTTCGAAAATGGTCATTGGTCGCCATCATGCTCGGGTTTCTCATCGTTTTATCCCGTCGCGAGCC
>JACREP010000031.1 GCA_016218185.1 Candidatus Gottesmanbacteria bacterium
CGCCTCTATCTGTTGTTTGAGGTTGGCTTCTTCCAGGCGCACTACCGGAGGCCGTGCGACTTCAGGCCTGCGGAAGGCGGGTATGGGTTGTCGCTCCGCGCGGATATCAATCGGCTGGTTGGGTTTGAGTTCCCCCTGCGCCGGGATACTTCCAAAAATCGAAGAAAGCGCGTCGCTTGCCACTTTGCCTGCGACGTCTTTGACCACCGTCTTTCCTACCCCGGTGCCGAGCGTCCGCAGCGACTCAATGTTGCTGTCGTTGCTGCGGGCTGTAGGCTGTTTCTTTATTGGTTGCGGTTGAAATGCCGTGTCGTCCATAATCGGGTTATTATACTACAGGACGGGCAGGGTTGCCACTACAGTATTATAAGGAGGTTAAGAAGTCAAGGGTTTTCTGACGCCTGAGCACCGAGGCCAGGTAGTAGCGCTGGCTTTCAAGAGCCTTTTTCTCTTCTTCAGTTTTGGCAGTCTGAATGACGCGGGCTATATCGTCGTCAGACACAAGGATGCCTTCTTTATCCGCTATTTCTTCCAGGCTGAATTCAAGCGTGAGCGTGCGCTTGGCCTGCTCTTCATATTCATGGCGGATGGTCTCTGCGGTTCTGCCACTGGAAGCCAGGTACTGCTCTACCGTGAGCCCTAACTTTTTGGTCTGGTCGATAAGGTCGGAAAGCAGCCGGTTCACTTCGTGTTCGACTAAAAGCGACGGGATGGTTATGGTGACGGAAGTAAAGAGTGCTTTCAGGAGCTCATCCAGTGAGGGCTTTTCTCCGCCAGCTGGCGGATTCTTTCCCCCCTCTTTTGGTTCCTGGCCGGGCACCCAAATTTTTTTCTGCCTGGACGCTTTGAGATCCTTGATTGCCTGCTGGTAATTACCCATGGTCACGTCTGGTTTTTCGCAGGTTACGGCGCGGACAATCCAGTCTTTGCCTTCGGAGGCTTCCTTAAGTTCAATTTTGGGGTTGATGATAGGGTGAAGCTTCTGATCAGTGACAGCCTGGTTATAGACTTTGGGAAGAAGGTCTTTGAGTACCTCTTCATACACCTTTGTTTTATCCAGTTGTTCCTCCACGACCTTGCGTGGGGCATTGCCTTTGCGGAAACCGGAGACTTCTGCGTGTTTGACAGCCTCCGCCACCGCTGTCTCGTAGGTTTTGGCCACATCTGACCACGGGATGGTGATGGTGAGTTCGACAGTAGCGTCAGCAAGTCTGTTCAGTGAAGAAGTCATGGGGGGAAGTGTAGCATATTTACGGTCAGAAGCCCAGCGGGAGGTCGAGGATTGGAGGAGCAAGGGTGGAATCCTGGACGGAGAGGGCGCTGACCCGGCCGGACAGCGAGGTGACTGAGGATTCCAGCAAAAGGAATGCGCTGTCTGTGGCAAGTGCGGAGAGCGGCCGCGAGACGGCCGCAGTCGGCGCTGGGGTGGACGTAGATGGTGAGGGAACAGTAAATAATGCCCGCTTGATTTGGAGTACGATTGCGATTCCCGCAAGAATAAGGGCGATGAATACAACCAGGAAAGGAAGCCAAACGGGACGTTTGTTGCCTGCCTGCGCAGGCAGGATTGCCGGAGGTATCGCCGGGACGGGCTGATCCGGTGTCTGAACGGGTGTTTGCAGCTGTTTTTCCATAGTTAGTCTTGATAGCGCATGCTGGCGATGAGTTCGGTAAGGTTAGCAGTCACCTCGGAGAGCTGGAGTTTGGCAGCGGCAATGGCCTTTGCCGAGTCGGTAAACCACCGGTCGGCTTCATCCGGCACGGTTGTCTTGAAAATCTTTTGATCGGTAAGACGCACATCCTCAAGCGTTTGCTCAAGCACTCCTCTTCTGTTTGCGATAACCACGATCCACCGGTCAATCGTTGCCTGTTTTTCAGGTGAGGAAAGCGGCCGATTGCCACTGCCCAGGGTTTTGGCATTGTCAAACAATCGGTCAAAATCCAACACCTCTGCCACTACCCCGCCCCGCAGAAGCTCGGAGGCCGCGCCCCGCATAGCAGCGTAAAGGGCCGGATAGTGCGTCTCCAGTTCTTTGGAATGACTGGTGGTTCCTTCAAGCGATGCAATGGCCAAAACAGCGGACTTTTGCCGGTCGAGGAAATTGATTTCGGTGACTAACATTGACAGATACCGGTTTTGCTCGTCGGCAGTAAGTCCCGGGTTCTCATTGAGCCGTTCGGTGAGAAGCAGGAGGTAAGTACGGAGGAGCATATCGCGTTGAGCAAGCATGGTTTTGGTTTTGGTGAGTGCCGAGGTCTGGCTGGTGAGGGTTTGGAATTTGAGGTACTCGCCCCGGGCTGTTTGGAAGTCACTGTAGTCCTTCCGGTATACATCAAATTGGTAGAGATAGTCCCGGTAGGCCTGTTGGGAGGAAGCGTCTATTGGCAACGCGAGCAGGAAAAGCAAGGCGAGCAAGACGGAAATTTTCCTCATGTCTTGATCGTAGCATCGGGGTTACAGACGGTCAAGAAGATCGGGAATTTGTGCCGCAGAGAGGAGTTGAACCTCTACGCCTTTCGGGCACAGGATCCTAAATCCTGCGTGTCTACCGATTCCACCACTGCGGCCCACAATATTATACCGCCGTCAGATGGTGACTGCCAGTTGGTCGGACCGGCTGGGCACGAACTGTTCGATTTTGGTAAAGAAAAAGCGTACTTTCCAGCTCCACGCCGGTGAGGCGGCATAGATACGGCCGATCTGTTCGATCGTTTCGGCGCCTTTGTCTATATAGTTATACCGCAGTCCTTCGGACACATGGGTAATGCCGTCTTTCCAGTCTTTAAAGTGGACGCCGTCAGTTGTGCCGGTGAATACTCCCCAACCCCAGCCGTTATATGAGTTTGTGGGAATTTGCTTGCCGAACGTGGACTCTACCCCGGCAATGGCAGCCACGAGCTTCCAGTCCATGTCCAGGCGGTCTGCCTCGGCCACGAAATGGGAAGCGGCATCTGCTAGCGGAGAATCATGAGACTCAAGGAAACTACGCAATTTTTCTACCCGCACGTCCTCTTGCGTACGATTGATCGTAAGCTCCGCAGCACTTCCGGCTTCAAGCTCCGACGCATAGACGGCACGAGGTTGGCTAAGCACACGAGTGCCCACAAGAAACGACACAATGGCAGCGAAAAGAAATTGTTTCATATCTTACTCCACGTCCACCCCGGTGTTTGACGGGACGGAGGCGGGGCAAGAGGAAGATTAAGAAGCTCTCTTTATTAGAGCGACCCCAGTACAACGCTTCCCTCGGCTCGAGGTCTCCGTCCACGTAGCCGAGGAGCGCGTGTACGGGGTAGTGGCTCGTAAGCGCGCAAATAAGAATTTGTTTGCTAACGAATCCACTAAAAAATCCTAAAGCGGATACTGTTGAGGCATCTACTTTAGGATCTAAAAAAGAAGTATAGCAGAGAGGAAGCCCTTTGTCAAGTCTTATGGGCTATTCTATTTCCTGGCCAAAGATCAATTTGAGGCTAAATTACGGTCTTAATTTAACGAGATAATACCAATTATAGGGCAACTAATAGATGGTACCCTGGAAACCCTCTACGCAGTTGGTCCAGGAGTACCCTTTCTCCACTGATGGCGGTGCCCAGATGGCGCCGATATCCTTCAGATCCACGATGCCGCGGTCGTAGTACTTTTCTTTTATATAGCGGGAGACCCACGAGATGGCTTCCTGCCAGTTGTCAAAGGTAGCGCCGGTTTGCCGTCCCGTATAGACGGCAATGCCCCATGCGTTGTAGGAATCGCGCGTTGGCATGCGTTTGCCCAAATTGGATTCACACATCGCAATAGCGGTAATGAGCCGGTAGTCAATGCCGTTTTTATCCGCTTCTGCGACGATTGCGTCGGCAAAACTGGCCATCGGAGAATTGTGGCGTTCCAAAAACAGTTGCAACAGCAGAGCCCGCGCGTCGCCTGCGATGACAGCAGCGCCCAACACCTGGCTGGTACCGGCTGATGCGGTGAGTTGGAAATTGGTGTCTCCGATGGGAGTTGCCGACAGCGGCATCGCCCCCCCGGCAGATCGATAAGCGCTCAGGATAGCCAAATTTAAAAGAAGCAGGATGAACGTTGCCGGAAACCAAAACAGCACGAGGAGCACTTTTCTCATCGTTACTCTATACTGCCATGGAAGGGGTATGGTGTCAAGTTGCGGGGAACTTGCGGAAATTAACGAAAGAATGTACCGACCAGGTAGGCCACGGATGCGGAAGTCATCCCGACAATCAGCGTTTCTGCTATGGCGCGGAGAAGTGATATTTTTGTCACCTGCCAGCGCAGTGTGCCCAACAGTAGAAGCGCCATGAACGTAAAGAGAATGGACAGGAGGAAAACTGATGGTGAGGATGCGGCAACAACATACGGAACAAGCGGGATAAACCCGAACGTTATAAACGAAAGGAAGGTGGCAAGACCCACGGCGAGAGGTTTTTCATGTTCCGGATTGGGAAGCGTAAGCTCATCGTGCATCATAAATTCCGTCCAGTAGCGCTCGTTTTTGGCCAGGAGAGTTGTTAACGATTTTGCGTCGGCGTCAGTAAAACCTTTGTCTTTGAGAATTTGTTCGGTTTCCTCTTTTTCCATATCCGCGGAATGGCGGATTTCATGGCGTTCTTTGGCTTTTTCGGAGCGATAGACGTCCTGTTCGGATCGGATGGACAGAAAGCTCCCCAAGCTCATGGACACGCCGTCGGCAAAGAGGTTGGCCAAACCAAAGAGTAGGACCGAAATAAACGGAACACTGGGGATGCTGGCGGGAGCCTGGGCGCCCGTAAATCCGGCAACCACGGCAAACGTCGTGACGATGCCGTCATTGCCGCCGTAAACGATCTCCTTAAGATACGTGGAGAACGGAGAGATTTTGTGTTCGCGGGCCAGATGTTCGTCAAGGTTCATGTGAGCGCAGGAGGAATCGAACCTCCAACCGTCTCCTTAAGAGGGAGATGCTCTGCCAATTGAGCTATGCGCCCAGAATAATTACTTCGTAATTTTCTGGGTAAACCCAGAATGTTCCCTTCCGAATTCCTGAGTAAAAACCCTCGAAATTTTAAGCCTTTTCTATTAGTTTCAATTTATATTTTCTTTTCCAGCCCTTAATTTCTGCTTCTCGTTTCCGGGCTTCATTTTGTGTCTGATATACTTCACTGTAAACAATTTTAACCGGCCGTTTTCCCCTTAATGATCTTGCGCCTCGCTTATCATCAGTATTATGCTCTGTTTCTCTTCGTATTAAGTTTGTTGCAATACCAGTATAAAGTGTGCCGTCATTGCATATTGCTACATAGAGATGCCACATAATGCATTTCTCAATTATTCGGCGTTTACGCAGAAATCCTGATTGTATCGGGATATTCTGCGCCCTTGAGAGGAATCGAACCTCTATCATCCCGTCCGAAGCGGGACACTCTGTCCGTTGAGCTACAAGGGCTGAATATCACAGCTTCATTATAGCAAATTTTGGTGCAAAAGCTTTAATCTGAGTGTCTACACCCGGCGGGTGAAGTAGCTCTGCACCTGTTCTCTTCTGTCATTCTTCAAACGTAACTTGCCTGATCTCTTCCAA
>JACREP010000035.1 GCA_016218185.1 Candidatus Gottesmanbacteria bacterium
AAAATAGCAGTCACTTCTAAAGACTGCCAATAATTTATCTGCGTTTTTCTAAAGGAGGTTATTTATGGCGAAAGTGACATACAGACCATTATTTGATAATGTTCTTATTAAACCCCTCGAAGGTGAGGAAAAACTTCCTTCGGGCATTGTACTCCCGGATAGCGCAAAAGAGAAACCCCAAGTTGGCCTTGTGATGGCAGTTGGTGGTGGCACCACGGATGATAAAGGCAATCCCGTAAAAATGGTCGTAAAAGTCGGCCAGAAAGTCATGTACAAAAAGTGGGGCGGCAACGAGGTGAAGGTAAACGGCGAAGAATGGATGATTGTCGAACAAAAAGATATTTTAGCAATAGTTGAGTAAGGAGGTACTATGGCAAAACAAATTAAATATAAGGAAGAGGCAAGAGAGCTTCTTCTCAAGGGAGTTAATCAACTAGCGGACGCAGTTGCTGTCACATTGGGGCCTAAGGGTCGTAATGTGGCACTTGATAAAAAATGGGGTGCGCCAAATATAGTACACGATGGTGTAACAGTTGCTAAAGAGATTGAACTGCAAGACCCGCTTCAAAACATGGGAGCACAATTAATAAAAGAAGCAGCTTCAAAGACAGCTGATGTAGCCGGAGATGGTACCACTACAGCTACTATCCTTGCGAGGCAGATCGTGGTTGAAGGAATCAAAATGATTACTGCAGGGGCAAACCCAATGATAATGCGAGTTGGTCTTTCTAAAGCGAGTAATCACGTGGTTTCACAGCTTAACTCTATAAAGACAAATATTAAACAGACCGAATGGGCTAGTGTAGCTTCTATTTCAGCTGGCGATTCAGAACTCGGTCAAATAATCGCCGATGCTCTTAAAAAAGTGGGAGGTAAAGATGGTGTTGTAACTGTGGAAGAAGGTAAGACGCTTGAGACTAAGGTTGATTACAAAGAAGGAATGGAGTTTGATAAAGGATACGCGAGTCCCTACTTTGTGACGATTCCGGACAAAATGGAAGCGGAGATTGAGGATGCGTATATTCTCATTACCGATAAAAAGATTTCGGCAATTGCCGATCTTTTGCCATTTTTGGAAAACTTTATTAAAGTTTCCAAGAATCTGGTCATTATCGCCGACGAGATAGAAGGGGAAGCGCTGGCCACCTTAGTGGTTAACAAGCTGCGCGGTACCTTCAATATCCTGGCGGTGAAGGCGCCGGGATTTGGTGACCGAAGGCGCGCGATGCTTGATGATATTGCCGTCCTCACCGGCGGCACGGTGATTAGCGAAGATACCGGACGCAAACTCGAAAACGTCAAAGTGGAAGACTGCGGACGGGCAGACAAGGTCTGGGCAGACAAAGAAAACTGCCGGATCATCGGCGGTAAAGGAACGAAAGCTGCCCTTGGCGGCAGAATTGCCCAGATCAAGCGCGAGATAGACAAAACCACCAGCGACTTTGACCGCGAAAAGCTCCAGGAACGACTTGCTAAGCTTTCCGGCGGGGTGGCGGTCATCAACGTAGGAGCCGCAACGGAAATTGAAATGAAAGATAAAAAAGAGCGCGTTATTGATGCGGTGGCTGCCACAAAAGCTGCGCTCGAAGAAGGAATTGTTCCTGGTGGTGCTGTTGCGCTTTTGGACATTAGTCAAAGAATGACAAATAAAGATCTAGGTGATGCTCCGGCTAGTGAAGATGAAAAGATCGGATTTGACATTGTTAAACGAGCATTGGAAGCGCCTTTTGTTGTCTTAATGCAAAACGCAGGACTGGATGCAGGACAATTAATTGCTAAAGCCCGTCAGGTAAGCGAATATGGGCAGGGGTTTGATGTTATGAAATTAGTATCAGTTGATTCAGCAACGCCAGTTAACATGATAAAAGTTGGAATTATTGATCCATTGAAGGTAGTTCGAGTTGCTGTTCAAAATGCAATTTCAGTTGCTACCATGATTTTAACGACCGAGGCTCTCATCACCGACATTCCAGAAAAGAAAGAAGCTCCCGCAATGCCACCCGGCGGTATGGGCGGGATGGAATAC
Organism: Candidatus Gottesmanbacteria bacterium; assembly: GCA_016218185.1. Classification (GTDB taxonomy): domain Bacteria; phylum Patescibacteriota; class Microgenomatia; order UBA10105; family UBA927; genus JACREP01. The sequence goes on from JACREP010000035.1 coordinate 2,027, forward strand.
TAATCCGACCAATAAGCCAATAAGCCAATAAAATTAAAACTCAAGAGCCCTCGAGCAATCGGGGGCTCTTTGGTATATAATCCTGCCAGTATGCCGCAAAAGTTCGCTTCTGTGATAGTCCTCAAGCCCGGGTATGCCCGGTGGGAAGGGTATGCGTCGCAGCGCGCGTGCGGGACGATTACCCTCATCAAATCCCGGAAAAACTGCATGGTAGACCTGGGGACCGCGCAGGATAAGGATTTCATCCTCAAACAACTCAAGGCGCACGGAGTTACGCCGGCAGACATCGATACGGTCATCCTGACCCATTCCGATGTGGACCACATCGGCAACATGAACCTCTTTCCCGATGCGACATTCATCGGCGGGAATGACGTGATCCAGGGAGATTTGTTTAAAGAATTTTTCAAAGAAAAATATATTGTTGATGAAAATATTTCTATCATCCATACGCCGGGGCATGATAACCGAAGCATTACGGTATTGGTCAAAACCACAAAGGGAACAGTTGCTATTACCGGTGATTTGTTTGAGTATGACCGCGATTGGGTGACGACGGATACGTCCGAGGCTTGGGAGCCATGGAGTCAGGACAAGGAACTGCAGGAGAAAAGCCGGGCCAAAATTTGGAAGCTGGCCGACTCCATCGTCCCTGGACATGGTGATATATTTAAGGTAGACAAAAATGTAGACTTGGGAAAATCCTAAGGATATTACTATAAATCAATCGATTGATTTATAGTAGAACTACAGGAGGTTTTATGGCGAAACTCGTTTCGACTAATCCGGCAAACGGAGACAAAGTTGGGGAGGTGACGGTTTCAACAACGGCCGACGTAGCGCGCGCGGTTGCAAGTGCAAGGAAGGCGTTTCCGTCTTGGCGACGATTATCGGTAACCGAGCGGGCAGCATACGTCAAGAATTTTCGCAAGCTCCTTGCGGATCATAAAGAAGAACTTGCGGTGTTGACTACGAAAGAGATGGGGAAGCCGATTGTGCAAGCGCGGGAAGATGTGGATTGGGAATTGGGATTTATTGACTGGTATATCGAAAACGCCCAAGAAGCACTTGGTGATCAGGTTATCAAAGAAGATAAGCGCGCACTATATAAAGTTGTGTATGAGCCGTGGGGCGTGTGTGCAGCTATTGCGCCGTGGAACTTTCCGGTAACCATGGCCTCAAGCGGCATCATGCAGCAAATCCTTGCCGGCAACACCGTAGTTTTTAAACCATCTGAATACACTACCTTAACGCAAAAAAGATTTGTCGAACTCTTGTGGGAAAGCGGATTGCCGAAAGGAGTCGTTGAATTAGTATTGGGAGCTGGTGAAGTGGGGAAAATGCTTGTGGATAGCGACATTGATCTTCTGTGGTTTACCGGAAGTACTGCTGTGGGGCAGGAAATTTATGCCAAGTGCGGCAAGAAGTTTATCAAAGGAATTATGGAGCTCGGCGGCAGCAGCCCCGCAATCGTCTTTGCCGATTGTGATTTAGAGACTACACTGGATACTCTGTATAGCGCTCGATATTTCAACTGCGGACAGGTGTGTTCGGCAGTGAAACGATTGTTTGTCGAACAGCCGATTTTTACCAAAGTAGTAGAAGGACTAAAAAAGCGCGTCGTAACCAAAAGGCTCGGTGATCCGATGCGGGAAGACACTGATATCGGACCACTTGTATCCCAAGAGCAGCTTGACATGTTGATTTCGCAAGTAGAGGATGCAAAGAAAAAAGGAGCCACGGTCGTCATTGGTGGTAGCAAGCCAAAAGGAAAGGAATTTGAAAAGGGGAATTATTATCTACCAACAATACTAACCCATGTCACCCAAAAGATGCGCGTTATGACAGAAGAAGTTTTTGGTCCGGTGTTACCTGTCGTTTCCTTTAAGATCGAAGAAGAAGCTATAACTATTGCCAATAATCACATCTATGGACTGACTGCAGAGGTGTTTACGAACGATAAAAAGAGAGCTGAGAGAATAGCGCGGGTATTGGAATCGGGAGTTGTAGGCATTAATACGGATAGTTTCTATGAACCGTTTTGTCCAATAGGCGGCTACAAGAAAAGCGGCATGGGCAGGGAATACGGGATTGAAGGATTTCGGGAGTTGACCCAAATGAAATATATATGCCTAGCAAAGTAAGCGCTGTAGTAGATTATTTATAACAGGCATGCTGTAGCTTGTGAGTTATAAAAAATACAAGCGGATGTACATCAACCAATTATTTATAATTGAACTGCTACAGCATGCCGCTTATAAATATATATCTCCGTAGAATTTGTGGAAAATGGCGTGGGCTTTTTCGCCGAGCCAATTGTTGGGTAGAAGTGCATGGGGCAATTGAGGATCGTCTCGTAGAATAGAAAGGTATGCCGTCGCGAGGATCGGCCGGGGCTTCTTTACAGTTCCATACAATTTGATGTACTTGGCGTACCGGTCATTGATCTTGTCGAGTTTGTAGAGTGACCGGATAAGTGATTGTATGTCAATTTCTCCAATGACCGCATCTTTGCCCATATCCGAAACAATCACCACACCGGATAAATCGTAGTCTTTGCAAAATATCTGTATAGTTTTTCTCGGATTATACGGAGTAATCCATACGCTTTCTTGAAGCATTGCGCAGCCAAGGCGCTTCAGAAACGATCGCAAAAATTCCCGATGACGCTTGTGAGATTCGGGTACATCGTAGGTTACAAGATACATACGGCTGTCCCAGGAACGCTTCCTTCTATACTGCGGAATAAGATTTAGTAACCGCTGTTTGCCTTCCTCGGTAATCTCTATGACCTCTTTTGTTGATTTGTGTGGATAGGAGATATACTTTTTGTGCTTGAGTTGGGTAATAGCGTTTTTAATAGTTTTGTAATTAAAATCCTGTAGCCACAGGCTTGCTTCGTCAAACATTTGATGCGTGCCGACGCTTGTTTTGGATTTGCCAAAAGAACATAACATGAGAAAGAGGGTAAATAGTACGGTGTCGGTTGCGGTCTGAAGTAGTCCATCGGAGAGTTTGAGTGCAATGTCCCGAAACTCTTTACGCCTCATGAGTTATTTATAACTCGCATGCTACAGCATGTCAATTATAAATAATTGGCAGCGTTTGTTCCTTTGTGCTATGATCGAAGTCACACCGTAGCACAAAATCAAAGGCTAAATGAAGTGTACGGCGTAAACCATGAAGCGAAAATTCGCCTTTCTGTTGATTTTAGTTCTCCTCTTGGCGGGGATTGTCGGGATTGTCAAGCTCCTTCGCGGCCGGTCGGTCAAGCAGGGAGAAATACGGGTAGAAAGTACCGTTCCCGCAGGTATTTTCGTCAATGATAAGCACCTGGGCCGCACGCCGTTTAAAGATAAAATCAACGCCGGCGACTATACGATCAAGCTCGTGCCGGAATCGACGACCCAGCAGTTTTCCAGTTGGCAGGGCTCCATCACCGTCGGTCCAAACCTGCTGACATACATCAATGCGGCGTTATCCGAGTCCGAACTTTCCACGGCTATTGACGTATTATGGCTTGAAAAAATATCCGCAAAAAATCCGGAGCTCTCCGTCACTACCAACCCGGACGGCGCTACGGTTTTAGTGGATGATGCTCCCCGCGGCGTGACACCGCTTTCTCTGGCAGATATCGTGCTTGGTGACCACAGTGTGACGGTGACGTCCCCGGGGTTTTTGGCGCGGACATTGAAAATTAAAATTACGCCAGGGTACCGGGTCATTGCGACCATAAAACTTGCACTTTCTCCCGGCGGTAGCGCGCAGCCGGCCACCAGCCCTACGCCCTCAATCGCCGTACCGGGGAAAACCGCAACGTCTTCCGCGACCACCCCTGACCCAGTCAAGCCTTTTATCATTATTAAAGACACGCCGACGGGATTTTTGCGGGTGCGCATGGAGCCATCAACGTCTGCAACCGAATCCGGACGGGTCAAACCCGGAGAAAAATATCACATAGAAGAGAGTCAGAGCGGGTGGTACAAGATCAAATACACAGGTCAGAATACCGGCTGGATCTCAGGCCAGTACGCCGAGAAGGTAGAATAATTACCCACCTATCCCGTACATCACGACAAACACCACGGCTACCCACAATATGATGGTGATCAAAAGCGGCCGGTCGGAAGTCAGAATTTGTTCCGGTGATTCTCCTTTGCCTTCATAAATCAGCTGCATATAGCGCATGATGCCGAACAGTACAAATGGGATCGTTGCCATCATCCATTTGCGGTCAGGAAACTCGCCAACAAAATCCGCATAGTTTCGAAAGAAAATTCCTTTGGTGATGGGGCGCTCCAAAAAAGTATAGAAGGCGTAGGTGATGAAGGTGGAATTGGCAAACATCGCCGTATATGTATCGAGCAGTTTTTCTGAATAATGGGTGAGTGTTGCGCGCGTGTCCCGCGGCACCATACCCTGGTAGCCCTGGATGAGGGTGAGTTCCGCGCGTCTTTTCCCGATTGCCAAAAATAGCGCAAGGGAGAGCGCAGCAAGCGCCAGCCAAACGGAGATGTGGTAGCCGGTAGCGGCTTCTCCCGCGTACACGCGCAGGAAATAGGCGGTTGTGATAGCCAAAATATCAATGACGCTTATGTGTTTAAGGATGAGTGTATAGGAATACTGCAGGAGCACAAAGACGGAAGCCAGGATAAAAAACGGCCGACCCAGTTGGTAGCTTATCCCAAGACCGATCAGAAAAAAGAGAATTGAAGCAACCAGGGCAATGGGCACGGGCAAGGTACCCATCGCGACCGGACGGAACTTTTTGAACGGGTGTTTTCGGTCCCGCGGGGCATCAAGTACATCGTTGACGATGTAATTGGAAGATGACAGGAAGCAAAACGCGACAAATCCCCAGAGAGTCGCGGCAAAAAGTTTGGGAACGAATAGCTGGCCGGTAAACAGAATGGTTGTCCAGAGTGCGAGATTTTTTACCCACTGTCTGGGCCTTGCGGTTTTGATAATTGCGAAAAATAATTTACCCATAGCAGAAATCCTCCGATGCCAACGACCGCCAAAAGCAACACGAACAGTTTTCCCTGGCTTCGGACTGTTAGTGCAATTGCCCCCAGTATAGCCGACACCGTCCAGTAAAACAAGGCGACACGGCGCTTCCCCCACCCAAGATCCAGCAACCGGTGATGCAGGTGTCCCCGATCAGCCAACACCGGTGATTTTCTGCGGCCGATGCGTCGGATGAGGGTGTATCCGGCATCGATCATTGGTACGCCCAAGACCAGAAGTGCAGTGCCCAATTTCCCGTATGAAAGGATGCCCAAGAGCGCCAAGAGGAACCCTGCCAGCGTTTTTCCGCCGTATCCGGGCATAATTTTTTGGGGGTACATGTTCCAGGGGAGAAATCCCAGGAATGCTCCGGCGACAACCAAAGCCAGGATGGTCACGGTTATTTGCGACGGATCAGCCAGACTAAATCGAAGGGACAGGATACCCAGGACTATCGCGCTGATTGTCACAAATCCCGGCATCTGACCATCAACGCCGGCAGACCAGCCGACGATGTTCATGGTCCAGAGAATCCAAAGGAAGGCCAGGAGATCTGCCCACACCAGGATGGAGTGAGACCCGAATAATTCAAAAGAGATACGCCACGTATCCAGGTGTACGATACCTCCGGTGAGAGGGTTGGTAACATAAGGAATGCCGGCACCCAACCCGACCACAATGGCGGCGGCCAGAGCGTTGGAGAAAAATCGAACGTAGGGATTAATGTCTTTTCTGTCATCGGCAAGGCCCACGGCCGTGAGGAGCAAACTTCCCAGGATGATGCCAAGGATGAGTTTGGTGACAGGCAAAAACAGTAGAATTCCTCCGACGATTCCGACAGAGAGGGCTAAACCTCCTGCGCGGGGAATGATTCCTTTATGGGTGTGGGCGGGATGAAACCGTTTTTTCGGATCATCGACAAATCCAAACTTGTACGCGATGCGGATCACCAGCGGCGTGACACAACACGTGAGGATGGTTGCGGTGACAAACGGAAGAACTATATTCATAGGGAAACCAGCAAAAGAATTTGAATAAGCGTTACGAAAGACAATATGCTTACCAGGAGTGAAGAGAGGAACAGGACCCGCGCAAAGACGGGGTACTCATGGAGAATTAATGCGCTGACGATGATATTTATGCCGTGCCACAAGAGTGCCCCTGCCGGCAGAAGAAAAAGCCACAACGGATGTGCAAGTTGATCTTCTCCCCACGGACGGGAATACCAGATGGGGACTCCCGGCGGGAGAATTTGCCATCGCCACAACGTTACGGCAATCGAGAGGAAAAAGAATACAAATACCGCGTAGTGAACAAACGCTATGACCCGATGTGCGCGCAGTTCTTTCCATCGCTCCAATAGCGCATAAGGTTGAACATGAAACAGCGAGAAGATGTTCATACAGCCGGGTGTTACGGACGTTTTTGATTTTTTGATGCGGTTTCCATGGTTGTGGTATAGACGATGTCATAGGTTCCATCTTCATGAATGAGAAATCCCCGCATGGGGTAGGGAGGATAGGTGAGGGCCATCTGGGAAGGAGACACCAGTGCGCTTCCGACATAGACAGGAAACGCGACATTGCCCGGGTTATACAGGTAGACCCGTTTCGGATCCGAACTGTAATAAACGCTTTCAAAAAACACCAGCGGGGTCTGGGCTAACACGACGTCCTGTTTCCCGCGAAGGGCGTTGACCTCTTGAAATGTTTTACGGATGTTAACTTTGGCATGCAAGGGCGGATACCAGACATTAAACCCGACGGAAAAAATCAAAAAGCTGGCGGCCGTGAGGTATTGGAAAAATTTCCGCTTCATTGCGGCAACGGCCGCGACGACCAAAAAAACTTCGGCTACGGTGACCGGAATAAGGTAGCGGTTGACGAACAGCGGTTTGACAAATGATACTCCGATGACGAGTGTCAGTGGCACGACGGCCATGAGAAAAAAGAAAAGATTGCGGCGGCGTGTGACACGCGGGGCGAGTGCAAAAAGAAATAAACACACCAGGACTATCGAAAGGTAGGCAGTGAATGGCCAAAGATACCACGGCGTTCCTTCATACCCGACGAACATATTGCCGAGTACCGACTTGACAAGGTGAATATCCACAGGGAAATACCATGCGTGTTTGAGATATACGGACTGCTGCGCGATACGGATAATCCACGGTATCATCAATGCAAAGATAACGAAGAATGATCGAATTTCCCGTTGTCGGAACACGGCTCTCCATTGAAAGTGCAATACCTTTTGTCTGTTTACGATGGCCCAGTACAAGGCTTGGGAAAGCGGAACGAACAGCATATAGGTGTGATTGTAAAATCCCAATACGTTTGCAATGATGAATAATTTCCACCTTTTTTCCAGATAGGCAAAAAACGACAGGACTGCAAAAAACATAAACCATCCATAGGTGCGCACCTCAAATGCGTAATAGACAAGCATCGGGTTCACAAAAAAAATAAGCGGCAGATACCACGAGAGCCAGTGGCGCTTAAATAGCTTTTCCGCCCAGTAAATGACGATGACGGTGGCAAACCCAAACCCGAGGAATGACAGACTCCGGGCGGCAATTTCACTGGTGCCGAACAGCTTCATCCAGAAATGGAGAAGGAGATAATACAAAGGAGGTTCGATGCCGAGGTTTTGGAAAATAAATGAGAGGGGTCGGGAGGCAGCTAAGATGGAAAACGCCTCATCACGCCAGATGCTCTGCGTTAAGTAGAGGAGCGGGGAGTGCTGGATAATCCAGGTAAACATACACGTCCATTATACCTTTTCCGTCACCCGGTACTCCAGCCGCCGTCCAAAGAGTAATCTCGTATGGGCGTCCAGTCCGGGAAGCGCGGAAAGGAAAAAGGAAATAACCGGAAGCGTAAACCATTGCAGATACAGGAATGGCAGCTTCCATGAGGACATCTCTTTTGGTTTGGGAGGTTTTATGCGCCAGTCAATGACAAAAACAACGATGAGAAAAATCGTGGAGAGCGTAAGGATTCCGGAGGAAAGTTTTGACAGATTATGTCCCAGCACGGTCCTGCCAAATGCGGGGTTAATAAGAGGCGGGAGCGTACTGCCGATGGTCAAAATAAACCAGTTTGCCGGCCAAAAAATATGGTGTTCCAAAATCATCGTGAGTCTGCGGAGCCGGTCGGTAAAAGTTATTTCCGTATGGCCGATAACTCCACGGATGATATACGGAATATCCGATACCCCCCATGCCCACCGTTTGGACTGTTCATACTGATTGACCATAGTGCGGAAAAACCCGTGACTTTCCGCGGCGTCGGCTAGGATCGGCAAAAAGATCGGCCGCGTACGCACTTTTTCGCCAAGGGCAAAATATACCTTAAAAAAGAGATGGTAGTCTTCGGGTATCACGTCAACGCTCCACGAGCCGGCGCGGATTGCCGTTGCCAAAGACAGGGAGTATGTGGAAAAATTTATGAGTCGCTCCCGTTGAGAAAGAAGTGCCAGGTTCCAGATGCTATTGAGTGTATTGAGGAACCGGTTCGGCAGGGGTATGCGCCAGATATTGGAATAAAAAAGAATTGCTCCCTGGTAGAAATGATATGACCGATCCGGATCGGTAAGGAAGTGATAGGTGAGTGAGGAAATATATTTGGGGTGGATGAGTGCATCTGCATCGCACGATGTAACGGTGGTCTGATCCATGGGTATGTCCCAGGATTTCAGTGATTTTATCACCTGCTTTGCCGCCCATGCCATGTTGGAAGATTTTCCTGCAACTTCTCCGTTATGCAGAATATGGCGGGTGACGAGGAAATGTCCGAAGCGGCTGCCGAATTCTTTTTTAAGCGAAGCGGCGGCTTCTTTTGCCTGCGGATCCTTATCTTCCGTTGCCAAGACGACAACGAGCCGATCCATCGGAAAATCCTGCTTGGCTATGTTGGTTAATGTCCGGTGTAAAATATGGAGCGGTTCTCTGTATTCCGGAATGATGATGACGTGACGGATGTGTGAAAAGCCCGGAAGTGCTTGCGCTTGTGTGAGCCAATCAACGTTTATATGGGCAGAGAGCATGACGAATGACCGGATTGCGTATGCGGCCAGCGTAAACGATTTATAAAACCAATACACGTCAAACGTGATGATAAGGTAGGCAACAAGCGCCGGATGCCAAAAAGAAAGCCAGAAGGGCATGGTGATCAGGAACCACGACATGCCGGGCACGGCGATTTCCAGAATTCGCTGAACGGTAGTGGGGTGATTGGAGAAAAATTGGCGCATAAAACCGGGCTAAATGTGATAGCCCCTATTATACCACGCTAAAGAGCGTTTGGGCGTTGGCCGTGGTTTGTGCTGTCACTTCTTGCCTGGAGGCGCCAACGAGTTGGGCAACGCGCTGAGCGATGAGGGGAATGTATTTAGGTTCATTGCGTGTGCCGCGGTGGGGGACCGGCGTCAAATACGGCGCATCCGTTTCCAAAAGCATCATCGTCAGTGGGATGTTTGGGACAATAAGCTCAAGCTGTTTGGAGTGCGTGACGTTGCCGTCTACTCCGACAAAAAACTTCCGTTTCTGCGCCTCGCGCAATTCCTGCAGCCCGCCGGAGAAACAGTGAATAACACCCTTGGGTAATGCAGGTAAACTATCCAGCACATCGAAAAAATCCGCATAGGCGTCACGGACGTGCATAATGACCGGAAGGGTGTATTTGAGTGCGAGCAACAGTTGCTCCTCAAACAGCATTTTTTGGTTTTGTTTTTTGCCGGCGGCTGCTTCTCCTTTGTATTGGTGGTAATCCAGGCCGCACTCGCCGATGGCAATGACAGGGTCGGACCCTGTCAAGAATTGTTCCAATAGTCTTGCATCCGGATTGTGCTGCGCTTCATAGGGGTGGAAGCCAACCGCGGCAAAAATAATTCCCGGATGCTTTTGGGCAAGAGCTATTGCTTGTTTGGAAGAAAAGAGGTCAACGCCTGGGTTAATAAACTGCTTCACTCCTGCCTTTTTTGCGTTTCCGATCACCATCGCCCGATCCGGATCGTATTGAGGAAAGTTTAAGTGACAGTGTGTGTCAATAAACATAGTCTGGTTTGTCATTGCGAGACCGTTCAGACGGCGAAGCAATCTCTTTTATAGCATTGGATTGCCACGCTTCGCTCGCAATGACATGATTATTGAAGTCTTGGAAATAGCGCTGGTTGCGATATGATGGTCGGCCCGGTAAATTGTTTAAGGATTTTTTCTGCGGTTTGCGGGAGGAAGGGTTGAAG
>JACREP010000036.1 GCA_016218185.1 Candidatus Gottesmanbacteria bacterium
TAGAGGTGGCCGCCTTCCACGACATAGGGCAGGTGCCGGTAAAAGAAGGTGAGAAGGAGTGTCATGATATGTTCGCCGTCCACATCCGCATCGGTCATGATGACGATGCGGTGGTAGCGCAACTTTTCCGGATTGAGCGTTTCAGCTATGCCCATGCCGAGGGCAATGATGAGCGCTTTGAGCTCCTCAAACTCTACAATTTTGTCCAGTCGCGCCCGTTCGGTGTTAAGAATTTTGCCCCGAAGCGGGAGGATTGCCTGAAACTTGCGGTCCCTCCCCTGTTTGGCGCTGCCGCCGGCAGAGTCTCCTTCCACGATGAACAGTTCCGATACGCTGGGATCCTTTTCCTGGCAGTCGGCAAGTTTGCCCGGGAGCGATGCTCCTTCGAGTGCGCCTTTTCTGATGATGGCATCTTTGGCTGCTTTGGCCGCAAGCCGCGCTTTGGCCGCCAAAAAGACTTTTTCCAAAATAGCACGCGCATCGGCCGGATTTTCTTCAAAATATGTATCGAGTCCCTCTTTGACAGCAGAGGCAACAAACGGTTGGACTTCAGCGTTCCCGAGTTTGCCTTTGGTCTGGCCCTCAAACTGCAGGTTCTGTGACGGCATTTTGACGTAGACGATAGCGGTAAGACCCTCACGCGTATCTTCTCCGGTAATCGTGTCATCACCGTTTTTAGCAGCACCTACTTTTTTGGCATAATCATTGATGGCGCGGGTTATGGCCATGCGGAAGCCGGTCAGGTGGGTGCCGCCCTCCACGGTGTGGATGACGTTGACGTACGATTCCACGGATTCGGAAAATCCGTCGTTATACTGAATAGATACCTCAAGATCGATCGTGCTGTCGGGAGATGCCTTCTTTATATATATGGGATCATGGAGGACGACTTTGTTGCGGTTGAGTGCTTTGACCAGCGACGTGATACCGCCTTCAAAATAATAGGTTGCTTGCTCCCCGGAGCGCTCGTCCATCAAATGGAATGCCAGTCGGGCAATGAGATACGCCCGGTCACGGACCTGTTTTTTGACCGTTTCAAAATTGAGTGCGATGCCTTCTTTGAAAATTTCCGTGTCCGGGGTGAACGTGACCGTGGTGCCGGTGCCGGTGGCGCGGCCCGCAGGTTTGACCGGAGTGGTCGGTTTCCCGCGTTTATATTCCTGGATCCAGGATTTGCCGTCGCGGTGTACTTCGACCACCATTGATGAGGAAAGCGCATTGACGACTGAAGCACCTACCCCATGCAGGCCGCCGGAAACTTTGTACGCGCGGCCGTCGAACTTGCCGCCGGCGTGGAGTTTGGTCATGACCAGTTCAAGTGCCGACGTTTTGTATTTGGGTACTTTGTCCACGGGTATGCCGCGGCCGTCATCGACCACCGTGACGCTGTCATCTTTGTGGATGGTCACCCACACGTTTTTGGCAAAACCGGCCAAGGCTTCGTCTATGGAGTTATCGATGATTTCGTTTAAGCAGTGGTGGACGCCGGCGATGGACGTGGAGCCAATGTACATGGCCGGGCGCTTGCGCACCGGTTCCAGGCCTTCCAATACAACGATTTGTTCTCCGGTATATTTACTTGAAGTTTTTGGCATATCAGAAGTAAAAAACGAGCCTCAAAGCTCTATATTAATTGTACACGATGCGAATAGTCTTGTCTAGACTTTCTGTGCGGTTTTGTATTAAAATTCTTTAGACATCCAACAATACATGTGTCCCCTTTCGTAGCCCCTTTGTTCGTAATATTTTTGCAATTCTGGGTTATTTTCATCAACCAAAATATGCACCTCGTTATATCCCCGTTCATGTAATATAGTTTCTGCTTCTTGCAAAAGCCTTGTCCCCACGCCACTGCCTTTTTGCTCCATTTGTACACCAAGACGGAAGATAAATGCCATACGTCCATCCTCCATTATCGAAACGGTCCCGATGATACGTGAAGCTTCGATTGCTACCAGAATAGATTGTGGGTCTCTGGTAACCTTTTCCTTCAATCGATTTTCATTATCCATTTCGTCGTAATAAAGGCCACCCTCTTCTAATATACGCCTTATAGACGGGTAATCTTTTGGGATGTATGGCCTAATAGATATAGATTGTAAGTTTTGTTTACCTGCCATAAGTAGAATTGTAACAGAAAATCTATCTTATTGACAGGGCGAGACCCTGTCA
>JACREP010000032.1 GCA_016218185.1 Candidatus Gottesmanbacteria bacterium
AGGGAGAAATGGGAGACAGCATGATGGGTGTGCACGCCAGACTCATGTCGCAGGCCCTTCGAAAATTAACTGCGGTGATTTCCAAATCGAAAACGATTGTCATTTTTACCAATCAGTTGCGCCAAAAAATCGGCGTGATGTTCGGTAATCCGGAGACAACCACCGGCGGCATGGCGCTTAAGTTTTACGCGAGCATCCGCATGGACTCCAGAAAAATCGAGAGCCTCAAAGACGGCGACCGCGTCATCGGGAGCCGGCATCGGGTCCGTGTCGTCAAAAATAAGGTATCCCCGCCGTTCCGCATGGCGGAATTTGATGTGATGCACGACGGCGTCTCCCGCGAAGGCGGGCTGATTGATGTGGGATTGGAGCTGGGTATCGTAAGTAAATCCGGGGCATTTATAAAATACGGTACACAAATGCTCGGACAGGGTAAAGAAGCGGCGAAACTTTTTTTGAAGGAAAACGCAAAAGTTGCCAAAGAGATCACCGACGCTATCTGGAAAGCGGTCAAGACCGGCGCCGCCCACGCCAAGGTCGCCATGGGAGTGGAAGAAGAAGAATGAATGGGTGGATTTCATGCGTGAAGAATTATTCTTTCCCTTCCGCCAACATAGATTTCCACTAATCTTATTCACTCATTTACAGTACGTGCTTGAAATGAGTGAATATAAGGAAGGTAAAAATATTACATTCCAGTCTCTTTTGCCCATGTCGTCCATTCTCCTCCGTGTTTCGTCCAAGTAAGCAGGCCCCAACTGTGCCACTTGCCCTCTTGTATTTCTAATCTTCCAATACTCATCGCGCCGTCAGGATCACGAATAAGCACTGTAAACTCTCCGTCCTTTCCCCCATTTGCTACGAAAACCTCTCGCGTTAACTCTTCGTAATCGAAATGAAATAAACTTAAAGAAGTGTTGGTAAGCTGTAATAAAATGTCAGGCTGCATCGGAAGGCCCGTTCCGTCTTTACAAGATCTTATTTCCTGCAATGCTCTTCCCATATTAACGCTTGGGACTTTGTTTGCGGGCGCGGGCCTTGCCTGCATAGCCGGCTTTGCGGCGCTGCTTGGCTCTCGGATCGCGGGTCATGAATCCGCGCTTTTTGAGGATCGGACGGAACTTTTCGCGGTCTACTTTTTCCAAAGCCCGCGAAATACCATGGATAACTGCACCCAATTGTCCTGACAAACCGCCGCCGACAGCCTTGACACTCACGGCGAAACGGTTGAGCGTATTGGTGGTACGGAACGGCTCAAGGTACATTTTTTGAGCCACCTCTCCCGGAAAATACTGCTCGACCTTCCGGCCGTTTACGACCATCGCACCCTTTTCCAGAGACTGCCCGGCAACGGCAACAGACGCGTCGCCAACGACATAGAGTCGCACGCGGGCGGTAGATTCTTTGCGCCGGCCAACGGCCTCGTAATAGGAAACTTTTTGTTCTTCTGACATAGGTTATTTGTCTAATTTGACTAATTGGTCAAATTTGGCTTTATACGGATGTTGTCCCTCAGGGTAAATGTAAAGCCGCGTAATCAGCCGGTCCCGCAGTTTATTTTTCGGCAACATTCCAAAGACTGCGCGGCGGATGACTTCCGTCGGCTTTTCCTGCCGTACCTGCCGGAGCTGCTTCTCTTTGAGTCCCCCGGGGTAGCCGGAGTAGCGACCATAGAGTTTTTGTTTCTCTTTTTTGCCGGTCACGGCGACTCGCCTGGCATTCACCACAACCACATAATCTCCGCAATCCAGATTGCGGACAAAATACGGCTTTATCTTGCCCATGAGTGCATGCGCAATCTTTGTCGCCTCCCGGCCAAGCACTCTGTCCTTCACGTCAAACAGGTGCCACGAACGCTTGATATCCGATGCTTTGGTTGGCTTGGTTATATTCATAGGTTTACCTTGTCATTGCGAGGAGTCTCGCTTAGCGGGACGACGAAGCAATCTCTTAGATCGCTTGGGATTGCCACGCCCCGCCAACGGCTGGGCTCGCAATGACACTACTTTCGGTGCAATCACTCCGGCTTCGACGCGCTCATCCACAAACTGCAACAGTGCGACTTCTGCCGCATCCCCCAGTCGTTTTCCGAGTCTTACAATCCGTGTAAACCCGCTGGTACGGTTTCCAAAACGCGTTTTGGCATCGGATAGTAATTGGTCAACCACTTCGGTATCGTCAAGTAAACGAAGAATGATGCGCCTATCAACGTCTCTTCCTGCCTTTGCCTTCGTCACCAATTTCTCCACGATCGGCTGTACTGCTTTCGCCTTAGCCACCGTAGTTTTGATGCTGCCATGAAGCAGTAATGCGCGCACGAGTCCCGCAAACAAGTGTTTGCGCTCATTTTTCGTCCGCGAAAATTTTCTGCCAAAAACCGAATGTCTCATACCGTCAGCGTTTACACCGTAAGTGCCACTCCTTTTTCACGCAACTTTTCTTCCACCACCGCCAGCGATTTGACTCCCAAATTTTTGATTTTCACAAGCTCTGCCTTGGGAGTTCCCAACAGCTGTCCGATGGTTTCAATACCACCGTTTGAAAGGGCGTTGACGATGCGCGTCGGAATATCAAGTTCTTCGATGCGCATTTTCAAAATTTCATCGGAAATGGTCGGTGTCACGGCAACATTCCCTTCCACCTCAGCCGCTTTCGGCTCATAGACCTGCAAAAAGTATGAAACCAATATCTTTGCCGCGGTCTTGAGCGCAACAAGGGGCGCAATCGTCGCATCGGTCCAAAGCTCTATCACTAACCGGTCCAGATTGGTCATCCGCCCCACGCGCGTGGCTTCCACGCGATAATTCACGCGCACCACCGGACAAAAAAGCGCATCCACGGGAATCACCCCTACTTCATCCAGGTGCCGCTCATCTGCCGATACGTATCCGTATCCTTTCTCCACCACCACCTCGATGTCCAGTGTCGATTTCTTGTCTGCCAGGGTTGCCAGCACAAAATCCGGGTTGACAACCGTGATACCTGCCGGCACGTCAAAATCCCCAGCCGTCACAACTCCTGGTCCTTTTTTGGAAAGTGTCATGACCGCGCGCTCTCCGCCTTCCAAAACCAACCGGATTTTTTTTATGTTGAGAATGAGTTCCGTGACATCCTCTTTGACTCCCGGAATCGTCGTAAATTGGTGCTTCACGCCGGCAATTTTTACCGATGTGATGGCAGCACCCGTTAGCGACGTTAACAGAACCCGACGCAGGGTATTACCCAGCGTCTGACCATATCCCTGCTCAAGCGGTTCTATCACAAATTTCCCGTACTCGGGTTTTTCTACCTCCGGTTTGATCTGAAAATTCGGCTCCAACATAAAAACCTTCCTTTCTTATCGAGAATAATACTCGACAATAAGCTGTTCACTAATATCTTCGTGTATGTCGCCTCTTTCGGGCAGCCGGGCGACTTTGCCGGCCGGACCCTTGCGCGCAAGCCACTCCGGCGGCTTGAAGGCGGCATCCTCAAGGACTTTTTGTACCGCAGGAATAGCCAGCCCTTTGGACCCAAGCGTTATGACGTCGTTGACAAATACCAGCGCCGATGGAATTGACAATTTCTTGCCGTTGACCAACACATGTCCGTGCGTCACCATCTGACGGGACAACCCCCGTGTGGGCGCAAACCCCAAACGATAGACGGTATTATCCAACCGCCGTTCCATAAATTCAAGGAGTTTTTCGCCCGTATTTCCCTTCCATTTTTTGGCCCGTTCAAACATTTTTCGAAATTGTCGTTCCAGGAGTCCGTACATGCGTTTCACTTTCTGTTTTTC
Source organism: Candidatus Gottesmanbacteria bacterium (assembly GCA_016218185.1). Taxonomy (GTDB): domain Bacteria; phylum Patescibacteriota; class Microgenomatia; order UBA10105; family UBA927; genus JACREP01. The sequence goes on from JACREP010000032.1 coordinate 3,782, forward strand.
CCTCAACTGGTGCCCGTAATCCGAAATCTTGCGCCTGCCCTTCACACCGTGAGCACCCGGCACGATGGAGAGCCGCCGCAGCACCGACACATGGGCCTTGGACCCCACGGTTTTTAATCCCAGATCTATCCCTTCACGTCTCGCTAATCTGTTTTTTGGTCCTGTATAACGCGCCATTATACTCTCCTTTTCTTTTTCGGCCGCACCCCGTTGTGCGGAATCGGCGTCACGTCGGCAATCAGAGTAATCGCAAGCCCAACAGCCTTAAGCGCCCGCAGTGCCGCATCCCGACCGGATCCCGGCCCCTTCACATAGACTTCTACCTCTCTCATGCCGTTGGCCTGGGCTTTGCGGGCAACAGCTTCGGCAGCCGTCGTCGCAGCATAGGGCGTAGACTTGCGGGCACCTTTAAACCCTGCCATGCCGGAAGACCCCCAATACAGCGTATTTCCCGACGCATCGGTAATGGTAACAATCGTGTTGTTAAACGTCGCCGTAATAAATACTTTGCCTTTTTCCACCGATCGTTTTGTTGATTTTATTGCCATATGATTATGTTATTTCTTCTCTTCCGGTTTTACTGTTTCCGTCTTTGCCCTATCATCTTTTTTGAGCGCCCCGATCGTCATGCGCTTGCCTCGTTTGGTACGGGCGTTTGAACGCGTCCGTTGGCCTCGAACCGGTAATTTCCGCACGTGGCGCGTACCGCGATACGATTTAATTTCGATAAGACGTTTGATCGTATCGGATATTTGTTTACGTAAATCTCCTTCCACCGCATAACCTTTCTCAATCACTTTTGCGATACGGTTCACTTCTTCATCGGATAACGTATTGACGCGCCGGCTTCCCTCCAGTCCCGCTTCCGTAAGAATCGGTATCACGTTGGATCTGCCGATTCCGTACAAGTACGTGAGGCCGATATCCAATCGTTTTTCACTTGGTAATTCAACACCTGCAATACGAGCCATAATTTTACCCCTGTCTTTGTTTGTGTTTCGGGTTATCGCACACAATGTACACCCGTCCGCGCCGGCGGACTATTCTACATTTATTGCACATCGGCTTGATGCTTGCGCGAACCTTCATATTACTTTGTTCTGTAGGTAATCCTTCCCTTCGTCGGATCGTACGGTGTCATCTCCAGTCGCACGCGGTCTCCGGGCATAATGCGGATAAAATTCAAACGCATCTTGCCGGACAAATGACAAAGAACGATCCTTCCGTTCGGAAGCTTCACTCGAAACAATGTATTGGGCAGACACTCCGTAACCTCTCCTTCTACTTCAATATTTCCTTGGTGCGTCATACAACAAAAAATTCCCCATCACGCCCATGGGGCTTTTCACAACAATGTATTTTACCTTAAACTCCGCTCGCGGTCAATATGACCGGATCCGCGCGGGTTATAACAACCGTATGCTCAAATTCTGCCGAAAGCGAGCCGTCTCTGGTTGCAAGCGTCCAACCGTCTGTATTGGCATACACAAGATCACCCTTACCCTGTGCGTAAATAGGTTCTACAGCAATCGTCATACCCTCCACGAGCTCCGGTGTTGCGGCAATGTCGCCGGTGGCGTAATTGGGGACTTGCGGCTTCTCATGCAGGTCCTTCCCTACCCCGTGGCCCACGAGCGTCTTCACAATGCCATACCCCGCGCCTTCGATCGTTTCGCCGATTGCCTTCGATATGTGTCCGATCCTGTTGCCCGCGCGCGCTTGCGCAATCCCCTTGCGAAGCGCTTCCAATCCAACGTGTAAAAACTTTTCTTTTTCTTCCTGTCCCCTGTCCCCTGTCCCGTGTCCCGTGATTATCTTTGTCCACGCCGTATCCGTGTG
>JACREP010000002.1 GCA_016218185.1 Candidatus Gottesmanbacteria bacterium
CACTTCATGCAAAGTCGCATAACAACCGTATTTATCCGGCGAGTCGTCTGTGGTTGGTCCCACGCGGTCGCGGCTGCGCCGCACGTACCACTGGGACAAATCCGTAGCGAAGGACTCAATCCTAAGCGATGCGGTCATCGCATCATATTTTTCAAGTGATGTCGTCGCTGTTTCAACTAGTTGACTAAGTTTCGACAAAATCCACGTGTCCAATATATTTGAGCTTTGAGTTTTGAACTTTGAGTTTGTTGACGGCTGAAAGCCGTCAACATTTGCATACGTCACAAAAAAATTATAGACATTCCAGAGGAGGAGATGAAACTTCCGTCGCGTTTCATCGGCAACGTTTTTACCAAATTGGATATTGGAGGTTATTTCGTGTTTTGCACATACCCATCGGATGACGTCCGCACCAAATGCATCGGCACCGTCTATAAATTCGATAGCGTTGCCTTTACTTTTATGGAAGGGTTCACCTTTCTCGTCAACCATGGTTGAATACCCAAGAAGCGTCTTAAACGGATTTGTTTTTTCAAGAACTGTCGCCATTGCAATCATGGAATAGAACCAGTTTTTGAACTGCCCGGGGAATGACTCGGTTATAAAATCCGCAGGAAACCACTGCTTCCAATAGCTTTTATCCGTGGTGTAGCTTAATTTTTTGGTTTTTGGATCCACATAGGTAGAAAACGGCACGATACCGGCATCGAGCCACACGTTCCCCACGTCATCCAGCCGGTGCACTAATCTGCCGCATGTTCCGCATTTGATTTTCACTTCATCAATATACGGCTTATGCGGCGTATGGCCATCAAATGCCTCCCAACCATTCACCGCGCGCTGTTTCAGTTCTTCGTGGCTGCCTACGACGTCAAACCACCCGCAGGATTTGCATTCATAAATCGGCAGTGCAAGCCCCCAATAGCGATTTGGTTTGGATATGAGCCAATCGTGCATGTTTTTGAGCCAATCCAGCTCCCGCTCAAGTCCAAATGCCGGGTGCCACTCAATCATCTTGGCTGTTTCCATCATTTGCTCACGCAATGTCTTTCCTTCCTGTCCCCTGTCCCCTGTCCCCTGTTTTTCCGGTTTATCCATCGCAATATACCATTCATCAGCCACTTTCCACACCAGCTCGGTCTTGCACCGCCAGCAGGCCGGATACCGGTGAGTATAGTTTTCAATGAGAAATACCCAATCCTTATCTGACTTTTTGTCCTGTTCCGCCAGATAGTCCAAAATAATTTCCGGATGTTTTTTCGCATTTTTTCCGGTAAGAAATCCAAGCCCGGACAAATAGTCAGCGTTATCCGCAATCACCGGAATCATCGGTAACCCGTACTTTTTTCCAAGCCGGAAATCTTCAGTACCCGCAGAAACCGCTGTGTGAACCAAACCAGTCCCTTCTGTCGTCGTTACAAGAAGAATCGTAGGATCAGTGGCAATCACCGTATGAAAGGTATCGGGGTGCTCTTTGGCAACCTTTGTCGCCGCAGGCAAGTCATCAAACGGCCCGCGGTACTTGAGCCCGACAAGCTCTTTACCTTTTACGGTTTTCACTATTTGCTTGTAGTCCTTTCCGAATACCTTGGCGACCAAGTCTTTCGCAATCCAGAAGCGATCACCCGATGTATCCTCTACCAAGGCATAATCAAACGTCGCATCAACTGCAACGGCAATATTTGCAGGCAATGTCCATGGCGTCGTTGTCCACACGAGAAGAAACTCCCGCTCCCGCCCGATGATTGGCAATTCAAAGTAAATCGCCTTGTGCGTGACTTCCTTGTAATCTTCGGTGAGCATCTCGTGCTGGGAAATGGCGGTCTGGCAGCGTGGGCACCACGGTACACTGTCGCGGCCTTTGTAAATCCACCCTTTTTCGTGGCAGGTTTTCAGGAAATGCCAGATCATGTAGTTATTCTCGTCCGACATGGTGTAGTAGGAGTTGTCCCAATCCATGAAGTATCCGAGGCGCTTGCTCTGCTCCGTCTGGATTGCACTATATTTAAGAACACGCGTTTTACAGAGCTCGACAAACTTCGCAATACTGGCTTTCCTGTCGCCGGGAACGAGGTTTTCGATATCTTTCTTGTTCCTGATACCCAGCTCCTTCTCTACTTCGACCTCCACCCACAAACCCTGGCAGTCAAAACCATTCTGGAAGCGGCCTTTGTAGCCTCGCATATTGAAAAATCGCTGCCACAAATCCTTAAAGCTTCTGCCCCACGCATGGTGCACACCCATGGGGTTATTGGCCGTAATCGGTCCGTCAAGGAACGAGAAGCGCTTCGCAGAGGCATCATTTCTATGAAGATACTTATTCACGATGCCGCGCTCCTGCCACTCGGCAAGGAGCTTCTTTTCCATCTCCGGAAAGTTTACATTCTGGACAACCGGTGTAAATGCTTGTTTTTTTGCCATAAATAAACCGCTCTCCTTCTATTATAAGGGCGAGCGGCTCGCGATACCACCTTACTTTAGC
>JACREP010000033.1 GCA_016218185.1 Candidatus Gottesmanbacteria bacterium
GAAGATGGTGTGTAGTTTGGGTAAGATTCTCTCGTGAGTCAACGAATGGCTCTTGGTAAGATTTTACGTGAGTTAAATCGGCCGCTTGACAAATCCATATTAGTATGCTAATATATTAGCAAGTTAACATAATAGCATATTATTGTGTTAATGTATTTGTGTATGAAATCTAGTATTTTCTCCGCTGCAAATTCTCTTCAACCAGCAACACCCGCTGGTGTTTCTTCGTGCGCTTCCCCCGCCATCCATCATAGCCTCTAATCCGCCAGCTGGCGGACCCTTCGCGTGGCCGAGGCGAGACTCTCCCCTATTTAGCATTTATCATTTATCATTCAGCATTTTTCTCTCTCCCCTCCGCCATTCGTAGGTTTATTTCCCTACGAAAAGGAGGTTTTATGGCAGAACGAGAGATAACTTTGCAAGATATTAAACGGTCGCTTTTTGATCCAACTCAAAATGAGCGAACCCACGGCGCACAATGGCGCATAGGCGTAGATGCTATACCTGTAGAAGCGCTTCCGCCGGATCAGCAACAGGAAGTTAGAACTGTCTTTGATCCTGCGGCGTTCAAAATAGAACGGGTTAGTGCACAATCGCCAAAAACTCAAGCCGTCATTGGAGGTCTATGTTCTATCTTTACCGGTGATCTGAATCAGAGGAACGTAGATGAAACTGTAAAGCAACTTCGCATGGATCAAATAGTGGAAGCCGTTGGTAATGTCCGGGGAAAGCCAATCTTTATCGTTATAGAAGATTCATTTTTCTCTCGGCTGACCGGAGTACCCGTCACGGAATTTCAACGTCAAGCAGCTATGGCCACCGATCGGATCGTCCGGTGGCTTGAACTTTCTACTGGTGAGACTCCGGACTTACGCGTGGCATTAACCTCTGATCCTAACGTAGAACAAGGATTATACGATGCCGTAGCGTATATGGCCGATGATGTACTCAAAAATCCTGATTTTAGTCGCATGCAATCGGCACCAATACTCATGATGTATACATCAGTCTGGACAGATTTACTTGCATCCTTGTCCTACGTTCCTTCTGGCAACGTTGTGTGTGTGGAACCTGTTGAGCACTTTGTCGACAATCGCTCCTTCCCAGATCAACGTCTGCGCTATGCTTACGAAGATTTTACCCAATGGCTTAAAGATAACCCGTATGCTAAACCAAAATCCGCCAACGCGACACTAGGAATCGCAGGATTTATGGAATCTGTTGACGGCGATCAAAACAAAAAGCGCACTCGCCTGCTCCCCGCATGGAAAGTGCCTTCCACTGCAAACGTTAGAATATGGGCTGAGAAGCTACAAGAGAAAACAATTGCATTTCCCTTTCCGCTTCGCAATTCTCCGGTGTTTACCGAAGCAGTCAACTGGGGGTTGTGGAATCCAGCTATACGAGAACAGGTTGCGTCACTTATTTGTCTGGAGGAAGCATACTACCGGGAACGAGACGCGATGAAAGTGCAAACAGGAAATCCTTCGGACAAACAAGAGCGAGCGCAAAAACTCCGGCGCGGCATTGGCCAACAAGCAGAACCGATCACAAAACAAATGGCAAAAGAGGTGGCAATGATCGTGACCACCGTATTAGGGAAATAATATGAGAGCTATTAAAAAAACTGATATACCAGCAATCGTTGAAGGGTCACTGTTTTATGGAACCGGAGGCGGCGGTGATCCCGCAAGGGCACAAGCCATATGGGAACGTCTTGCACGACAAAAACGCTTGCCGGCCATCTACACACTCAGTGAATTTTCTAATGGAATCTGCGTCACAGCATTTCCTGTGGGCGGACTCAAGGTACAATCTATTTCCACTAAATGTATTACCGCAGCGCTGGCGACCTTACAAAAACGACTGGCCGTACCGATTGTGGGCATCATTCCCGTAGAAATTGGCTCCCTTCCTCTGGCGCTTTCTGCAGAAGTAGCAGCACTACTTAATCTTCCGCTTGTCGATGCAGACTTTGTGGGGGGCAGATCCACGCCGGAGGTATTTTTGGAAACGATAACGCTTTTTGATATTCCGCGTACACCACTCGTTGTTGTCAACAGGCGTGGTGACGTAGCGACTCTTGAAAAAGCTTCCTCTCCTGTTGCAGAAGAAGAGTTTCTTCGAACCTTTTCCACTATGACCGAGGGGTTTGCGTATGTCTTTGGCTATCCGATCAGCATAGCCCAAGCGAAAAGGGCAGTGACCCAAAATACAGTTTCTCAAGCGCTGAACATGGGGAACGAAATTGGGAAGAACTCATTGAGAAAAGCTGTCATCCGGTTGGGTGGCCGGGTATTCTGCACCGGAACAATATTAGCCATTGATACAATAGATAACCCGGGGTTTAGTGCGCAAATGGTGGTCATCAAAACATCCAGGGGAAAGTGCCGCATATTCACAAAAAACGAAAATATGATTTTCTGGATGAATGATAAGCCCATCCTTACCTGTCCTGATCTCATAATTCTTTTGGACGAAAATGACCGCCCGTTGTTTAATCAATCTATTTGCATAGGGAAAACTGTTTCTGTGGTCGGTATGCCAGCTGCTTCCCTCTGGCGTACGACGAAGGGGAAAAAACTGTTTTGCCCACGAGTATTTGGCTTTAAGTTTGACACGGTACTGCTCTCATAATTCGTATATAATAATGCCATGAAAAATATCTTAGCCGGTCTCGATGTGCTCCTTATCACCAACCCCACCAACATCCGGTACCTCACCGGATTCGTTGGGGTGGATGCGAGGGAACGGGAAAGCTATGTGTTGTTGACGAAGGATACTGTGTACTTGTTCACCAATAGTTTGTATAAAGAGGCGGCACAGAAATTGTCCAATCCGACCAATCCGACCAATAACCCAATGACATGTGTTGAAATCTCCCGCGAGGAGCCCTTTTCAAAAAAGCTTACTGAAATTCTGAAAAGGTCTCACCTTGCGTTGCAAGGTGAGACCTTACAAGGCATTCGTTTTGGTTTTGAGGAAACAGATCTGACGGTTGCGGAGTATAACAAACTTAAACAAGAACTCAAGAATGTCATGCTCGTGCCGACGAAAAACCGGATCGAGGAACTGCGGATGATCAAACGCAGCGATGAAATTGCAAATATCCGCGCCGCGGCAAAACTTACGGATCAATGTTTTGACTTTATCCTGGGCAAAATCAAGCGTGGAGTCACGGAAGCAGAGATTGCCTGGGAGATCGAATCGTTTTTCCGCAAACGCGGCGCGGGCCTTGCCTTCTCCCCTATCGTGGCGTTTGGAAAAAACACTTCACAACCGCACTACAGTCCAAACTTCACAAGGCCTCGCCTTGAAGTCGAAGCCCGCCAAGGCGAGGCCTTAAAGAACAATACTGTTATCTTGCTCGACTTCGGAGCTCGCGTTGCCGGCTACTGCTCCGACATGACCCGCGTGGTCTTCATCGGCAAGCCAAAAGATGAGTGGCGTCGGGCTTATGAAGTGGTTCTTGAAGCGCAACAAGCCGCACTCGAATACATCAATTGTCATTCCGGGCTTGACCCGGAATCCAGTCATTCTCAAACGCTGGATCCCGGCTCTGAGGCCGGGATGACAAAACCATTATCCGGCGCAAAGACGGACCGCCTCGCGCGGGAGGTAATCAAAAAAGCCGGCCTTCCACCCTGCCCCCACTCTCTCGGCCACGGCGTAGGACTTGCGATACACGAAATACCCCGTCTCACAGCGCGGAAGGATCGCATCCTTCCAAAATCTCAACCACGGAAGGATGCGATCCTTCTATCTGACATGGTTTTCACCATCGAGCCGGCAGTCTACGTGGAAGGAGAATATGGCATTCGGATAGAAGACTTGATACTATTAAAAAAAGACGGGATTGAAGTACTCTCGAAAAGTTCAAAAACACTCACTATTCTTTAAGAGATTGCTTCGCCCTCAGTTCGGTCTCGCAATGACAAACGAGAGACTATGATTAAACCACAAACACTCAAAGGATTTCGGGATTTTTTGCCGGCTGATGCTCTCAAGCGGCAGTTCGTGATTGGCAAAATCAAAGAAGTCTTTGAGCAGTTCGGCTTTGATCCGCTGGAGACGCCGGCGCTCGAGTATGCCGAAACCCTGCTTGGCAAATACGGCAACGAGGCAGATAAACTCCTGTATCTGTTTAAGGATAATGGCGGCAGAAACGTGGGGCTCCGCTATGACCAAACCGTCCCCCTTTCCCGCGTCGTTGCCCAATATCAAAACAAGCTTCCCCTGCCGTTTAAGCGCTACCAGATCCAGCCGGTGTGGCGCGCGGAAAATCCGCAAAAAGGAAGGTTTAGAGAATTTCTTCAGTGCGACATAGATACGGTGGGGGCGGATTCTCCGCTTGCCGATGCGGAAATTATCAGCTGCACCCTCACGGCATTTAAAACCTTGGGGTTTGCCAACCCGATCATGGTCATCAACGACCGGAGAATTTTTGACGATCTGGGTCTTTCAAAAAAAGAAATTATCATTTTGGATAAACTCGAAAAAATCGGCAATGATGCGGTGGCGGGTGAGCTTGCGGCATCCGGCACGAAGGATCCCAACGGCCTTCTGACCATACTGCGCGACACCCTGCCCACCGAACGGTTAGCCATGATCATTGCGGCATTGGAACGTCTGGGGTATGTGCAGGGAAAAGATATACGTTTCAATCCCTTTCTGGCCCGCGGTCTGGAATATTACACGAGTACTATTTTTGAGGTAAAAATTCCTGACTATTCCGGCGGGTCGCTTGCCGGCGGCGGAAGATACGATAAACTCATTGGCCAGTTTAGCGGCCGGGGCCTACCGGCAGTGGGCATCGCCTTCGGCTTTGACCGGCTGCTTGACGCATTGGAAGAAAACCACCTGCTCCCTGCTACTCCCACAGCCACGCAAGTCCTGGTGACCATTTTTTCGCCGGAACTCGTAAACAACGCTTTGAGAATTGCTGCGAACCTGCGAACCAACGGAGTTAATGCCGAAGTGTTTCTTGAAGAAATCAAACTCGATAAACAGCTCAAATATGCCGACCGCAAGGGTATCCCCTATGTCATCATCCAGGGCCCGGAAGAACTCCAAAAAAACGTTGTGAAGCTCAAAGATATGAAAAATCAAACACAGGAAGAACTGACGATTGAACAAATAACTACGAGGCTTCAGTCCTCCTAACCTATCTCACTACCTCCCGTCTATACATAGCCCATTTCAAAAATCTAAACGTATCTATAATCACTAAAACTGACAACGGCCGCTAGTAAAATTAGTGATTATAAAATCTATTTATTCTTCTTGTGTGATTGTCGGTGTTCCCGGTCTTGATACTTTATGCCCAATACTTGATACTAAAAGCATGAATACTCATCGCATTTCCGCCTACCTCATGCTTCTTGCGGTTTCCGTCATCTGGGGCATCGCCGGGCCGGTCATCAAGTTTACCCTCGGGTCATTTCCGCCGCTTATCTTCCTTGCCTACCGGTTTGCGGTCAGCTCGGTCATTGCCACCGTTGTCCTGGGGACAACAAAAGTAAAACTTCCAAAACACCCCAATGACGTACTGGGGATATTCCTTTACAGCGTTTTCTCCGTAACCATTGCATTGGGGCTTCTGTTTTTCGGTTTTGAAAAGACCACGTCGCTCGTGGGCACCGTCATTGCCGCCACCGGACCTTTGGTGACAGTTGCAGTTGGAGCTCTTCTCCTTCGGGAACGCGTCACTCCAGTCGAGCGTTGGGGCATCACCATCGCGACCATTGGCACTATCCTCACCATCGCGGCACCTGTGTTTACCGACGGCGCCATGCCATCTGGTACTGTACTGGGAAACCTCCTGGTCATCGCAAGCGTATTTGTTGATGCCATAAGCGTCTATTTAGCCAAACTGCTCGTGCGCGGCCGCACACCTCCGGCAGCGCTTACCCATATATCATTTCTCATTGGATTCCTCACCATTGCGCCCTTGGTCCTTGCCAGCCACACGCCTCAGGACATTGTACAAACCATCGTCCGTGCACCGCCTTGGGCTCATGCCGGTGTATGGTTCATGGCTATTGTTTCCGGCACGGTAGCGTATACGTTGAGAAACCGTGCGGTCAAAACCATAGAAATCAGCGAGGCTGCCGTATTCACCTACCTCCAGCCTCTCTGGGCCGCTCCGCTTTCTCTCATGTGGCTTGGAGAAACCATCACGGCCCCTTTCGTCGCCGGCGCCATCATTATAGCTATGGGAGTAGCTCTCTCCGAGTGGAAACAGGGGTGGAAACATGGTAGAATACGACTATGAAAGCCAATATCCATCCCCAATGGTATAACGATTGCAAGGTCACCTGCGCGTGCGGGAACACCTTTACCGTGGGCGCAACCAAGCCGGAACTCCGTGTGGAAATCTGCGGCCGCTGCCACCCGTTTTTTACCGGTGAAATGAAGTTCGTGGACACCATGGGGCGCGTCGAGCGCTTCCAGAAAAAACAAAAGGCAGCCGTAGTCACTGCTGCGGTGCTTGCCGACAAAAAAAAGAAAAAGAAAGAAAGAGAAGAATCGCTTCGATCACCCAAATCCCTCAAAGAAATGCTGATGGGACTTAAATAGCAACACTAGCAACGCAAGTTACTTAGTAACACATTTTTTCTAAGTAACTAAGTAACTGGCCTTGCTAACTAACTTATTATGAATTCTGACATCGCAATCATGGAATTTCGTCCCGGCCCCGGCGGCGAGGAAGCCAAAATTTGGGCCGGAGACCTCATGCGCATGTACACGCGCTATGCCAACATACTGGGGTGGAAGGTGGAGCAACTGGACGATTTTGTGATCCGCGTGCGCGGACCGGAGGCGTTTGCCAAACTGCAATACGAAGCCGGTACCCACCGCGTCCAGCGGATACCGGCAACGGAGCGCCACGGCCGCATCCATACATCCACCGCCACCGTTGCCGTGCTGCCCGAAATACCGGAAACAGACGTAACCGTCCGGCCGGAAGACATAGAATGGGAATTTTTCCGAAGCGGGGGCAAAGGCGGACAAAACGTTAACAAGGTAAGTTCTGCCGCCCGCATCCGCCACAAGCCAACCGGCATCGTGGTATCCGCCCAAACCGAACGCGACCAGTACCAAAATCGGCAGGTGGCGCTTTCTCTTCTTCGCGCAAAGTTGTGGGAACAAAAAGAGCTGGAAGCCGCACGCATTGCAGGAGACGCACGAAGCGTTATAGGTAGGGGTATGCGCGCCGAAAAAATCCGAACCTATAACTTTCCGCAAAACCGCGTCACCGATCACCGCATCAACAAATCCTGGCACAACTTGGAGAATATTATTGAAGGCAAAATGCAAAAAATTACGGAAGCATTAGTTCAAAACCAAGCATAACTCAAAATTCATCCTACGTGAATAAAGCCC
>JACREP010000039.1 GCA_016218185.1 Candidatus Gottesmanbacteria bacterium
ATTGGAAACACGATCGTTTTTGCCCATAAACACTTCCGTCGTCCCGTGCATACGCAGGATAAAATACTCGTACCTTGCAAGCGGATTGGCTGCAAAAGACAGGAAACGCTGCACATCCGCCTGTTGCGACCGGTGCGACAGAAGCGCCTTTCGCTTGACTCCGGAAAACCTCTTGATATCAATCACCGCCGTCACCAGCTTATCCGCAATACCGACCCACGGCTTGCCGAATGACTGGGTGGGAATATTTTTGTTTTCTTTAAGGAATGTCGCGATACTTTGGGGCATGCACGCATAATAAAGCTTCGGTAAAACATCAGCTTTGATATCGCTTCTTAGCCGTAACTGATCTTCCACCCATGCAGCATATTTTTGAAACGCAAACGTCGTAGCGTAGCTTATTTTGATGTGGTCGGGGTGGTTACTGATGCCGGTCGTATTAAATGTGATGATGCAATCAGGAACGGTTTCCTCCATCTTTTTATATATGATGTTTTCAAGTTCTCCTGCCTCAAGTGTCGCAAGTTTCCCATCCTTATAATCCAAAAGACTCACGTGAGATATCCCAAGCACCGCGGCAGCTTCTTCCAATTCTTTTTGCCGGATTGCCCCCAGTTTTTGGGAGGAGACGGGTGCATACGGACCTGCTTCTCCTTTTTCGCCGTGCGTTGCGCACACCAAAGTCACAACCCAGCCGGCTTTTTGATATTTAACGATGGTTCCTGCAGCTGTAAAGGATTCATCATCAGGGTGGGCAAAAACCAGAAGGAGTCTCTTCATATGAAGCGTATAGTACCCTATTTTTCCAAAAACAGAAACCTCCCCCTATCGCCCCGAGTATACCGAGGGGTTGCAGAGAAGGTTTCTTTTGTTATTCTTATTGTCTTATCGTCTTCTATCTCTTTGTCTCTTTTTACTTCTTCCCCTTCGTCGTCATCTTGTATAACCAATAGAGTCCTGATAGACCAATTAATATGTAAACCAATTGTACAAGCGCCGGGCTCGTGCCCAAGATGGTCTGCACCAAATCCAGCCGGAATGCTCCGACTAATCCCCAGTTGATTGCACCCACGGTAACGAGCACATACGCCAGCCAATCGACTTCTTTCATTTTCATTCTGTATCACCCCCTTTAGAAAGAGTTAATGAGTTTTACGAATTTACTCTTTCTTAAGCCCGCCGCTCACGCGCTCTTTGCGGCGTGTACGAATAGTACTGAAAAGCTGCAAAGTAAGCGTAGGCGGGCACGTGTCGAAGAAGAGGCAGTGAGGTCTGCGGCTGTAGCCACGAAGAATTATCTTCGAGTAATAGGCAGGAATTCATCAGTCACTCCTTTATTCAAGCGTAACGGAAACCACAATCCACTGTCAAGTAACGTCTCCGTTTTCATTGATTTTCGTGTCTTCGTACGGACCAATCACCCGCCGGTAAAATTCTAGGGTGATGGCGGAAAGCACACCGAGGGCCCTATTCAGGTGGAAATATTTCAGCGGATACACAGCCTTGATGGTTCTGGTGATAACGTAATTGAGCACCCCATCCTGCTCCTCCACCGGTAAACCCTTGAGATGGTCAATAAGCGGCTGTATTGCCGCATCCGCCCCCGGCCGCTGATCTTTTTTTATGTAAGGCATATGGCGAGTATATCACACATTATTTTTTTTTCTGGCACAGGCTAACGCAAAGGCGTAAAAATATTTCCGCCACAATTCATCCGTTGATTGATGCGTATTATCTGCATAAAAATCATCAACAAGACATTCACGGACCCGCGCCATTTCTCGGAGCTTAGACAGCGGCTGGCGCGTGCGAAGTATGAAGTCTATGAGTTCTAAAGCGCGTTCAATCGCCATTCTGCTATAAACGGCATTTCCCTTGTTGCGCCACTTCATAGCACGCTCCACCTCACTCCCGATATGCGCCATCTGCTCGATGAAACTAAGTTTTTCCCATCCGCCACCAGCTAATGCCTGATGTTGATAGTTCATGGTATCAATGCATTAACTACCTCCACAATTTTTTTTCTCACCGATGGATCATCGACCCCTCTGCTTCTGTTGCCCGACGACGGTCGAACATTAATCATCGAGTCGAACTCAATCCAATCCGGTCCTTCCAATTCCGGATACAGGTTGATCCCCCATAGATGCTCCTGTTTCGAACCTTTTTCTAACAGTGCCGCCTCTTCATCTGCATGAAGTTCCGCATCAATCACCATGATCTTTTTTTCAATATCTACCACGGCCTTTACCAGATTGCCGAATTTCGCCTTCGCTATCTTCTGAAGCTCTCCCCTGCTAATTGGTTTATCAATTATTTTCATAAATACCTCATATCTACTAAACAATCTTACTTTACATATTGATAGACTCCATACGTAAAGATGCCCTTTGCATAAGGAATGTTAACAATGAATGACAAATCAAAAATGGTTTGGATAAAATCAGTTGTGTCTCGCGTCAACAAGCATATATTGTTTTGATATTGCATGAGGGTCGCCCCAAGCAACAAATCAGTAATATTTATAGCTGTTCCATGAATTCCATAACGCTGAATCAGCGTATACACTAGCTCCATAGTTTTTGCAACAACCGGTATTGTTATATCGACAATATCGTTTATGAATTTTTCCTTTTCTTTATACTTCGTGTCATCTGCTGACCCTTTCAGTAGTTCGTAACGAACAAAATCGATAGTAGCAAGTGTTACATCCGCGTTTTTTAACTCGTTGAAAAATCTGCTATAAACAGCGGGCTTCACCACGGCATCTCGGAAAACATTGGTATCCAGAAGAAGATGTTTGTTTTTAAGGAAAGGAATAAGCGTGGGAAGATAAGCTATCTCCATTTTTTATTTTTTTTTCCACTAAATATTTCAACTCCTCTTCGAAGCTTTTTTTTACGTTCTTCGCCACCTTGACGAAATCTCCCTGCTTAATTAATTTTTTTCTCCTCGCTTTGGGCAACGTCATATTTGCATCACCTATGTTTAGGATAGTGGAATATTACATGTTTGTCAAACAAATCGATTTTGAAAGATGCGACGCTGTTGTTCACCGTGTGAGTACGCCCCAAGCTTCTGCGCCAGTTCCGGATGGTTAATTTTTGTTTTGTTCATATCATTAACGCCATGTATCAAATGCGGCTATCATCTTCAATCTCTCTTTGTCCCCGTCATATGTCGCATGAAACCATGCGTCTAATATGTTATAAACAGTAGCCTTGTCTGCTTCCCAACCTGATAAACAGAGGACATTACAATTATCATATACGACTGACCATTCTGCAATTTGCGGGGTTGTTGCCAAACAAGCGCGAATACCGCGAAACTTATTTGCCCCTACCGCAACCCCGACTCCTGTTCCGCAAGAAAGAATAGCTTTATTATCTTCGCTTTCTCGAACTTTCTTCGCTACTTGAGGAATCACATCTTCAAGCTTCACATCTTCCGACTCTCCCTTTACTCCAAGATTGACAAAATCAATACCATGCTCATTGAGATATTCCCCAACATATTGTATCGTCTTGAAACCGTGTTTATCTGCCGCAACAAGAATCATAGATTCATGATTTTGACTCTTAGCTCGCTTGAGGACTTCGATTTTAGCTGTAGCCACTCAATCTAACCTATACCCATCTTCCAAACGCCTTTTTCGCGGAACGCCTGAATGGTTTGACGACGAGCGGCATTCAGGATGACCGGTACAGGCTTCCCGAGCGTTTTTGCGTGCTCGGCAAGCGGCACGATGCGCATACCCGCCAGATACGCGATACGTTTGTGCAATGATTCACATAACGCTCGCGTGATAATATGTTCCATAGTTTTTGTATTCTTATCATCCCTGTACTCGGAAAAGGAACGATAATATTCTTTTTTTTCTTTGTCCTGGATGATGACGGGGGGAAACCCAAAGCGCATAAGCTGATAGTTCACAAGCACCCTGCCGATGCGACCATTGCCGTCCACAAACGGATGAATGGTTTCAAACTCCAAGTGGAATCGTGCAATATTATCTGTAAAATACGTTTCGTGGCTGCTGGAATACTGTAAAAGCGCATCCTCAAGCATTCGCTCTACGTGTTCTGGCGACGGCGCGATAAAGCTGCCTACACGGACATATTCACCCTCTCCCCGAAATCGACCGGCGATACCGTCTTTGATGTTGCCTATAAGCATTTGATGAAGAAGTAAAATGTTTTCTTTGGCAACTTCTTCCTGCTGGGATTTTTCCCGTACATAGCCTATGACGCGCGCAAGATTTTTTGCTTCAAAGACTTCTCTCAGGCTTACATCCCGCGAGACCTCCATTTCCAAAAGAATTTTCTCCGTTTCTTTCAGTGTAAGCGTGGAGTTTTCAATGGCGTTGGAGTTGTAAACGCTTTCCGGTACTTCTGCCTCATCAATCATGCCAAGAAGCGACGCATGGCCCAGCCGCAGACGGTCATAGTCTTCTTTAAGCACCTTGATTCGTGTTTTTATCGGTTGCGTGGTAGCCATAGTAAGAGTATATCAAATTCACGCTTTTTTGTCAATATAACGTGAATTAGTGACGTAAAACGGCTTCAATTCACGCTTTTTCAGTAATATACAGGTCCCTATTGTTTCTCCACAGTCAAACATGCTAATCTGACTCTATGGCAGATGCTACGGAAATATGTCCCAAATGTGGCTCACCGCTGGGGGAGATCACGGAAACCGCCTCCGGTAAAAAGCTTCAGCGGTGTTCAAAAGGCGCCTGGAACCCCCAAACGAAAAAAAATGAAGGGTGTGACTATGTGAAATGGCTTATGGTTGAACCAAAAACGCTTGACGAAAAATGTCCCAAATGCGGCTCGCCTCTCGTCCTCCAGGTTACGCGGTTCGGTAAAAAAATGAAGAAATGCTCCATGGGAGGTTGGGATAAGGAAGCCAAAAAACCCACAGGATGTGACTATATAGAGTGGATCAACGGCACAACCGTTCCTCTGTCCGATAAGTGTCCTGATTGTGGCAACCCCCTGGTGCTATTTACCACGAGTGCAGGCAAGCGGATGATCAAATGCTCCACTTCCGGGTGGGACAAAGTAGCGCGAAAAGCGACCGGGTGCGCGTACATCCAATGGCTCAAGCCCGGAGAAATGGCAAGTACCGGCGAACCCCCCGATCCGGATGAGTGATTTATTTCGGCTGGAGGGGATTAGCGGATGAGAATCCCGAATCGCTTGACTTCGTCGGCGAGGGAATCGTATTTGTTGTCAAAGTCGGCGGGCGAATACGCCACCGGTTCGATTCGAGGATTAACTTTCAGGGCGGCTTTATTTAATCTCATTTTGTCGTGGTGGTAATCTGTGCCGAAATCGTTGGAGATGATGCAAACATCCAAGTCACTTCCCTCCCAGACTTTACCCTTGGCGAAGGACCCAAACAGGTAGGCTCTATCCACGCTGATTCCCAGCCTGCGGACTTCTGCCAAATACTTCTTGGTAATATCAATCGGGTCAATGTCCATTGGCGACGCTCCAGTCTTCTTGCGCGCTGGCAATCCAGTATTTGACTGCTTCTTCTTGACTCATATGTTATATTATACATCATTGACGACGTAGTACGTTGCCCGATAGGCGATTTATAGACGATAATCAGACGATTTTCAATACGACAAGCAACCGGCTGCCCGTACGTGCAGTGGCTCAAACCCTGTGAGCGCGTCGCCAACAACGGCGAGGAATTCCTCCCCCCGGAACCACAAGAAACACCCCCGCCTTCTCAATAAATTCTTCATTTTGGGGTATAATACGCCTATTGCGGGATCGTATAACGGTAGTACACATCCCTCTGGAGGATGGTATCTTGGTTCGAATCCAAGTCCCGCAGCCAGTAAAGAGAAGAAAGCCGCCGAGGGATAGCGCTTATAAGATCCACTAAAATAGCTCACCGCAGCGACCTCCCCATGATATAATGAGAGCATGTTAGTCGATAATATCAAGCTCACGATCATTGCCGGCGATGGGGGCAACGGATCCGCACACCTGCTCCACGACGCCCAGACGTCCAAGGGCGGGCCGGACGGCGGCAACGGGGGCGATGGGGGCAATATCTACTTTCAAGGATCCCACAACATCACGGATCTTCGGGAATTTCGGTATAAGAAAAAAATCGTTGCCGCATCCGGCGCGGACGGCAAAGGACAAAAGATGTCCGGAAAAAATGCTCACCATATTACTGTCTTTGTTCCCCTGGGCACACGGATTACGGATCCCGCTTCGCGGGACGTATATGAAATGACCGACACAACCACACGAATTTTGATGGCCCGCGGCGGCATCGGCGGACGGGGAAATGTCGAATTTAAAACCCCCACGAACCAAACACCCCGCACTATCGAGTACGGCACGCACGGAGAAGAAAAACAATTATTTTTGGAGTTGCGATTAATAGCGGAAATCGGCCTTATCGGTTTACCCAATGCCGGGAAAAGCAGCCTGCTTGCAGTACTCACCCACGCCACACCCAAGATAGCTGATTATCCGTTTACCACACTGGAACCCAATATCGGCATGATGGGTGCCACTGCAATCGCCGATATTCCTGGCCTTATCGACGGAGCTTCAAAAGGAAAAGGGCTGGGAATAGATTTTTTGCGCCACATCGAGAAAACCAAAATCCTTATCCACTGTATAGACCTGACCAACACCAGTCCGAAAACATCCTATGACACGGTCCGAAAAGAATTTAAAAAATTTAACACCGGTCTTTTGGCCAAACCCGAATATATACTTCTCTCCAAATCCGACCTCGTTAGCGACACAACTATCCGAAAAACGCGCGCTCTGTTTGAAAAATCCGGCAAGAACGTGTTGACTTGTTCGATATATGACCAAAAAAGCATTGATGCCCTCAAACAAACGCTTGTGGATTTGCTGGAAAAGCACAATGATTCTCCATGAAAAAACTCTTCACCAAAAAAGAAGCCACTATCCCCTTTACAAAAGAAGGCTACCAGAAAATACTGGAGGAAAAAGCCAAGCTTCTCTCTCAACGCCCGGAAGCAGTCGAGCATCTGCGCCGCGCCCGCGAGATGGGAGACCTGTCCGAAAATGGCTATTACAAGGCAAGCCGGGCGCGATTATCGTTCCTGGATTCGCGCATCAGGCGCGTTGAGCGGTTAGTCCGGCTGGGCGTTATCGTCCAGTCTTCCCGATCAGGCATGGTAGATATAGGAAGCAAAGTGAAAATAACGGATGGTAAGAAGCAATACATATATGAAATAGTCGGCGGCTACGAATCAGATCCGTCAAAAAATACAATCTCGCATCAGTCCCCGATCGGCCGCGCACTCATGGGGAAAAAAGAAAATGAGACAGCCATCGTTCTCGCCCCTTCTGGGGCAAAAAAGTATACTATCCTCTCGGTAAACCGATAGTGCCGTGTGCAAATCGTGCGAGTAAACCATCGTTTTTAAGTCCGGAAAGGATCGAGCGCATAAATTCCCGTGATTTCCCGTACTTTTTTTGAAATTCCCTGATAATCATGCTCTCCCGTATATTCCCCTCCCGCAAGCGGTCAATGATGCGGCCCCGATAAAACCGATTTGACTCCTTAAAAGGGATAGTTTTTTTCTTTTCCTTATTTAGCATTTGGCATTTAGCATTTGGCATTGCTAAGGCCCCGTAGTCCATAAGCGCCTGATGCCATTCCCAAGCCTTCCCTTTAGGCATTAATTGATCAGCAACCGATTGAATGACCGAGGGTTTTTGCGGTTTATCATCAAAAAAGAAATGCGTGATGATCCGGCGGATGTTTGTATCGACACAAGCGACATTTTGCTTATAAGCGAATACTAATAGTGCTCGAACAGTGTATGTACCCAATCCGGGTAGTTTAATAAGTTCTTTCTCGCTTTTTGGAAATTTTTCTCCGTACCGCTCAACTACTACCTGGGCGGCTTGTTTAAGGTACAAGGCCCTGCGGTTATATCCCATCCCCTTCCATATTTTGAGAACATCGCTGATTGAGGCCTTCGCCAACGCACCAACCGTAGGAAACGTTGCGATAAACTCACGGTATTTTGTGATGACGCGCGACACCTGCGTCTGCTGGAGCATGACTTCAGAAATGAGAATTTTGTAGGGGTCGTGGGTATGACGCCACGGAAGATCACGCATATTTTTATCCCACCAGGAAAAAATTTTATTTTGAAACTCTTTGATTTGTTTCGGTGCCAACTTCATCCATTGCATTCTAAAAGGCCTCGCCTGGTTTGACAAGGCGAGGCCTAAAGCTTACAAACTTTCTAAGTAACTAAGTAACTTTTGCGTTACTCGCGTTGCTATTCTACGGTGTCGGCGTAGCCGATACCGTAGCGCGAACCGGCAAATTAAAGTCCTTCACGTGCGTGACCTCCGTCACCGTGTTTGCTGCACTGTCCCATAGACCCTTGACTCTTACCCGATGCCCGACCGCCACGTCTGCCTGTGCGATGGCCTCCTCTTTGCGGTTGACGAACTTGGTTGATGCGGACACCGTAACCGTCTGGTCTGCCCGCTTTTCGGAAACCGTACTCATCACCCAACCGCCGGATGTCAGAGATTTCACGACGCCGAAAAATACACCAAACCGCTTCTGGATCGAAAGATCGCGCACTAATTTAGCCTGTACTGTGGTGCGCGCATCATCCGTCCAGTGACCTATGACATTCACCTGATGTCCCACCTGAATCTCATCAAGGCTCCCTTTCCCCCAAAACCTCCGGCGGAATTGGGTCTTGTCGTCAGTCAAAACGGTATACGACTTACCGTCTTTTTCAACGGTCAGCGTGGTGCCGTCTTTTGCGGTCACGTTACCGGTGCCGATGGCCGCCCGGCCCTTCAGGTTAAAGAACTTCTGCAGCAGGCCAGGCCGTGAACCGGCTTTTTCGCGAAGATCTTCTTTAATTTCCCTAACTCGTTCCTGGCGTCCATCGACAGCAAATGCCTGTGTGGCTGCCGATAATCCCCAAAATAACGCAGCCGTCAAAATAAGTATTTTTGTCTTGTTCATGCTATTCACCCCACTTTCTATAAGAGTATACGCAAAACAGGTAGAAAAAGTTTCAGTTGTTCTTTGTCATCGCGAGCCCGAAGGGCGTGGCGATCTCTAAAATACGAGATTGCTTCGCTTCGCTCGCAATGACATTAATCACCGGAGTCGTAGGTGATGGTGATCTCTTTTTCAGCTACGTTTCCGTCGGCATCATTGGCAAACACAATAAGACTATTCTCCCCTTCATCCAAGGCAATCCGCACGGAAAAATTGCCTCTGGAATCAGCCCGTGTTTCGGCATCATTCACAAATACCTCTGCGCGGGGCGTTGTCTTGCCGGAAACCGTAAGTGATGCACTCGTGACTGTTGCGCCATTTGTGGGTGACGTCACCGTAAGCGTCATGGTACCGGCAGTCGCAGACGTTGGCATCTCTGCCCCTCCTGCGGCCGGCGGCGTTTCCCCGGGAGTGGTCATTTTCGCCGGCTCCGTGAGACTCGGCACATCGCGCTTTGACGACTGCTGACCCCTGAACCGCACCGCTATCAGGGTGACAATAACCAAAACAATGAGTGCGCCGACAACTACTTTTATATTTGTCATATGAAGACGCTCCTTTCTCCTACTTATTATGACTGCTTCTTCTCCCGTTTTGCAAGTTCCTGCATTTTGCGTCGTACAACTGTGCGTTTTTTTGCGGTGAAAACAAACAGCAACGCGATAGCTACCGCAACCGCCCCAGCAATAAGGAGTGAACTCTTCGGCAGTTCTTCAAAGAAGATCATGGCCGTATCCTGCCAAAATTCCGAAATAATCTCTTTGTCCTCCATCAAGAGCGCAAAAAGATCCCACGTGTGCCGCTCGGAAAGTCGTAAGGCGGCCCGCACCAGAAACAACGCTGCCACGATTAAGAGTATGGCGACCGTAACAGAAAAAATGCGGATCCACCGCCGTGTCCGCTTCCGTTCTAAACGTACAACTTGTTCCATGACCGGTTTCGTCAAATCAATCGTCTTCATATGTATAAGATATCCCGCAATTTCTGTTTGGCCCGCGCCAGGTGCGTGCGCACCGTGTTGATCGGAAGGTTGAGCGTTTCTCCTATTTCTTCATACGATAAATCGCCAAAATAGTAAAGTGTAATCACCCGACGGTATTTTTTTTCAAGCTTGGCAATTGCCCTTCTAACTCCTTCCCGCTGTTCTTGTGACGCAAGTCTCTCTTCCATCGCGACCTCATCAACACTTACTGCCGATTCGTCAATTGAAACAGCGGGTTTTCTTGCCCGAAGCGATGAAATGGCAGTATTGCGGGCTATGGAATAGAGGTAGGAAGAAAATTTTTTCCTCGTGTCCACCCGGTCGATGGTTTTGTACAGGGAAATGAATGCATCCTGCACCACTTCCTGCGCTGCCGGCTCATCCCGCACAATCCGGTAGACGAAGGCAAACAGCCGCTGTTGGTACCGCTTCACCAGTATTTCATAGGCAGTAATGCTGCCCTCCTGCACTTCCCGAACCAGCGCTTCATCAGGCTTCTCGTTCATATATGCCTCTCAAGTATAGTACAATACACCTATGAAGTCAGGCATTGTGGCGCTTATCGGCCGTCCAAACGTCGGAAAATCGACTCTCCTCAACCACGTCCTTGGACAGAAAGTTTCCATCACCTCGCCCAAGCCGCAGACAACGCGCTTTAACATCCAGGCAGTCTATGAGGATGACCGCGGACAAATTGTGTTTGTCGACACGCCGGGTATTTTTGCCAAAACTCCGGATGCGCTTTCCCGCCGCATCAATCCACAGGCAGAACATTCCCTTTCCGGCGCCAACCTCGTCGTCTATCTTATCGATCATACCAGGGAGCGGGATACGGAAGAAAATAAAGCATTGGGCATTGTCCGCAAAACCACGATTCCAAAAATCTTAGTGATAAATAAAATCGACATAAAAAAACCAACGCACATCGTGCAATACAAATTTATGGAGGATGAGGTGGATGCCGTGGTGCAAATTTCCGCGCTCGCAGGCAAAAATATCAACAGACTCATGGATACGATATTCTCATTTCTGCCGGAAGGAGAGCAACTGGTTGATACCAAAACACGTACACAACCGGCACTAAACCTCGACAGCAAAACATTCATTTCGGAGATTATCCGCGAAAAGGCATTCCTGTTTCTGCGGCGCGAAGTACCCTACACCCTTACTGTCGTGGTCGATGAAGTGACAGAGCGCAACAACGGCGTGCTCTACATGAAAGCAAGAATTCTTACCTCAGCAGATCGTTATAAGGCCATGATCGTGGGTAAAGGCGGTGTCATGATAAAAGAGATCAGCATGGCAGCGCGGAAGGAGTTGGAAACGGCAACGAACAAAAAGGTCTACGTAGAGCTTACGGTCGAGACCGATCCGCACTGGATCGAATATGCATAGCAATGCCAAATGCTAAATGTTAAATGCTAAATAGAAGATAGCCGCGCAATGGTCTCTTCGCGGCCAAGGATTTCCAGGGATTCGAGGAGTGGAGGGCCGACAGATTTTCCGGTGACGGCCACGCGAAGTTCCATAAACACGTCTTTCGCCTTAGCATTCGTTTTCTCTGCCGCGGCGCGAATTGCCTGCTCCATGGCATCATGATTCCACTCACTTCCCTTCAGTGCTTGTTCCGCAACCCCGAGTAATATGTTATTTACCGGTCGCTCAAGTTCTTTCGGCCGCTCAAAGAAAAACCCGGCAAGAGACTCAAACTCTTTCAGTGTTTTCATCCGCTCTTTTACCAATGGAAGAATTTTTTTCATCTGCATTTTATAGTCACTAATTTTAGTAACGGCCGTTTGTTTATTTAGTGACTTCAGATTGTTTTGGAGCATATAGACGTCAAGAATAGAAATAAGCTCTTCGTCTGTTTTCATTCGGATATACTCGCCATTCATCCATTTAAGTTTCTCTATGTCGAAAACAGGCGCAGTGGCCTGAATATGGGCAACATCAAATACCTTTACCATTTCCTCCGTGGAAAACAGTTCCTTCCCTTTCGGGAACGACCATGCCATGGTAGCCAAATAGTTTCGGACCGCTTCCGGTAGAAACCCTTCCCTCCGATACCACGACACCCACACCGGATTCTTGCGTTTCGATAGCTTGCTTTTATCGGGATTACGAAGAAGCGGCATATGGGCAAATACCGGAGGCGTCCACCCCAAAAATTGATAAAGAAGGACGTGCTTGGGCGTTGAAGAAATCCACTCCTCTCCGCGGATAATATGGCTTATTTCCATCAAATGGTCATCAACAACGACCCCTAAGTGATACGTCGGGTACCCATCCGACTTCAGAAGTACCTGATCATCTATGAGTTTATTTTCAAATGAAATATCTCCGCGGATGATGTCGCGGAATGTAGATGTCCCCTGTTTTGGGACTTTCAATCGAATTGTGTACCTCTCTCCTTTTTCAACTTTGAGTTTTGAGCTTTGAGTTTTGAGTTTTCTACAAGTGCCATCGTACATCGGCGGAAGGTGACTTGCTTCCTGGTCTTTTCTCATTTGTGCCAGGCGCTCGGGTGTGCAGAAGCAATGGTATGCATGTCCGTTTTCGACAAGTTCCTGGGCATATTCTTTGTATATCTTGAGCCGTTCGGACTGACGATATGGACTGTACGGCCCTCCTTTTTCCGGACTTTCATCCGGATCAAATCCTAGCCAATGAAGCGATGACAAAATATTTTGCTCAGACCCTTCTACCAGGCGTGTCCGGTCCGTATCTTCAATGCGTACAAGAAACTTCCCATGATGTTTTTTGGCAAAAACATAATTGATGAGGGCCGTATAGGCATTGCCTATATGAAGATCTTCCCCTGTCGGTGACGGCGCGATGCGCGTGCGAACTTGCTTCATAGTGATCCTCTAATTTTACCACTTTGTCAGCATATTCTGATACTATAGATGTGATATGGCAAATCTCACGGAAACCGCATACTATACCCGACGTACAATCAATTGGATCATACTCGTATTCATTGGCTACTTCATCCTCCGTCTTTTTTGGGGGCTGATCGCCACGACGTGGACAGCCCTGTTCCCGCCCAAACCTCCGCCGCCCAACCACGCCTTCGGCAAACTGCCGGCTCTCAAATTTCCAACTTCTGCCGCCTCTCCTTCGGGCCAATTGACGTTTCGCCTGGAGACCATCGAAGGTTCTGTCCCGAGGGCTTCTGCGTCGGCAACGGTATATTTCATGCCCAAAACGCCGGCGAACCTTCTGGCGCTTACCAAGACCCAGGATTTCGCAAACCGTCTGGGGCTCAGTCCTACTCCGATTGAGGAAACTAAAAATATCTACCGGTTTGAGGATCCGGATGTTCCCATCCGAAGACTGCGGTATGACATAGTCTCCAATAATTTTATCCTCCGGTATGGCTTTGAACAGGATACCGGCGTATTGGCAGAGCGCAATCTTCCGACGGCTACAGGGGCGATAGCGGAAGCAAATACGCTCCTCCAGACGTATGATCTGTTGCCTACCGATCTGGCATCGGGGAGGCGTGCTGTATCATTTCTGCGCCTCACCGGCAACCGGCTGGCACGGACATCCAGCCTCTCACAGGCAGATGCAGTACAGGTGGACTTCTTCCGCCCTCCCGTCGGGGGTATACCCGTGGTCACTCCCTATCCGGATGAAGGACCGATATCGGTGATATTTTCCGGAGCAACCAACATAAAACGGCGCATCCTCCAGTTTGCGTACACTCACTGGCCCGTTGATACGCAAACTTCGGCTTCCTACGCACTCAAAACCACCACCCAGGCCTGGCAGGAGCTTCAAAGTGGCATGGGATTTATCGCCCGCTATCCGGCAACCGGCGCCTCCGTCACCGTACGTAATGTTACGCTGGCCTATTATGATTCCTTCGAGCCGCAGATGTACCTGCAGCCGGTCTTTGTGTTTGAAGGAGATGACGGCTTTGTATCCTACGTACCGGCGGTGGCCCCCCCATGGACGGAGTAATAAAATGAGCAACACGAGTGAGTTAGCAGCGCGAGTTACTTAGTAATTTCTAAGTAACTAAGTAACTGGCCTTGCTCGCGTTGCTATTTCGGCTCAAACACCTGCCATTGGTAATTTCCAAATACCCAATCAATAAGTCTTGCCGTTTCTCCGAACCGGTCGCGACTTCGCAGCACCACCAAAATTACCCGGTGGCCGCTACGTTCAACAAGCGTTACAAGATTTTCCCCGGCTTCTTCCGTCCAGCCGGTTTTGACACCTCCCACTCCCGGAATTTTCCCCAGCAGCTGGTTGACATTACGAAGGGGATGAAAA
>JACREP010000004.1 GCA_016218185.1 Candidatus Gottesmanbacteria bacterium
CATCACTTATTCCGCGTGCGGGAGCTTCTGGCTTACCGGTTGGCAACGGTTCACAACATTCATTTTGTTAATGCCTTGATGGAAAGCATCAGACAGTCAATTGCAACACATTCGTTTCTTGAACTGAAAAAGCAATGGCTCTAGAATGAAAGGAGTAGCCCGCCTACGCTTGCCTTACGGCTTTTCAGTATTATTCATACACGCCGTAAGGAGCGCGTGAGCGGCGGGCTCAAGAAACAGTAATTACTCTCCGCCAGCCGGCGGATCATAAACTGTTTCTAGAGGAGGTGACTATATGGGCGGATTTGGAGATTTATATAAAGGGGATAAAAAAAAGCTGAAAAAGGGACAGCTGGAAAAGAAGGCTCAGAAGCAGATGAGCAGTACCTCTTCGTGGCAACTGCCGCAGGTCACCATCATCAAAAAAGGGAAGAAGGAGTGGTAAATGCACAAACGGTATGAGCGGTTAGGACAGCGCTTTGGACGTTGGGTAGCGGTGGGAATGCTGGCGGTTTTGTCCGCGTTTGCCTTGATGGTTTGGACAGCGTTAAAGAAGCCGGCGTTTCCAAGGCTTACGGTCGTCGCGGTCGGGGATCCGGTGGTAGTGTGGTCGTGGGACAGAAGCACAAACCGCGCCGTCCGGATCGCCATTCCGGCCGCCACCGTCATTGACGCAGTGGGCGGGTACGGGAAGTATTCGCTGGAAGCCCTGTGGCGGCTGGGGGGCATAGAGAAACGGGGAGGCACGATTCTGGCACAGAGCCTTCAGGAAGCGTTGGGTCTTCCCATTGACGGATACATCTCCCCCAATCGGCCAGAAACCTCAGTGGCCGCTGATACATCGCTTGTCCCCAAGCCGCTGCAGATCTCAGGGCTGCCGTTTGTAATGTTTGACTACCGGACAAATATATCGTTCGTTACACTGATCCGTTTGTCCCTGGCAGCAAATCGGCTTCGACCGGACAGCGTGACGAGTATCAACATGACAAAGGACAATGCGCTGGTTGAGGAACAATTGCCGGACGGCACGGTGGCGCAGACGCCTGATGCCGGCAGACTGGACATGTTGCTTGGTACGATGTTTGAGGACGCTCGCGTACGCGGCGAGGGATTATCAGTATCTGTGTATAACACCACGGAGATGGTCAGTCTTGGCAGTAGGGTAGGAAAGTTGCTTGGCCGCATCGGCGTGTTTGTGGTGCGTGTAGGAAACGATACGTCAACCGTTGATCAGTGTAGTCTCCGCGGCGGCAAAAAAGCATTAGCCAGCGCCACTGCGGCCGTCATCACGGGAATTTTAGGATGCGGCCAAGAAGAGGGGACACCGGAGGTCGCGGATCTTGAAGTTCGTGTAGGTACTGCGTATCAAGCGCGGTTCCTTCCGACCCCACAGCGCTAGGTTACTCTTCCTGGTTTTCTTCTTTTTCCTCGTCTGTGATTTCGGAAGAAACCGGGGCAGTCATCCCCTTCGTAAAGGAGACATAGCTGGTAACGGGCGTGAAAGATGGCTGATGGGCGAACCGTTTGCCGCGGGTAGTCTCCCGCAAAAAGACTTTCAGCGACTGTTTTTCCACGCCCTTCACCAGCGCGTGGTAGCGGTTGCCGGCACCCATGAACTTGATGAGTTTAAAGGATATATCATCGGGAAGCACAGCCAGATAACGATTTTTGGCATCGCGTACCTCGACGCAGTGATTTTTTGCTTTGAGTGTTACTTCCTGTCCGCTGACGAGTGTGGAGAGTATTGCCACGGGTGCTAAGTGGACGCACTCGACGATTTTTGTCTTGCCGGGCTCTTCCAAAAACTGAAGCGGTGAGATGGTCTGCATGGAATCTCCTGTGACATCTTTTCGTTTCAGGGTACCAAGCCTCTTGAGATTTTTGAGCGCAATCTGGTGATACGGGTCCAGTGCCAAAACGTTCTGATAGTTAGTTTTTGCAGCCGCGAGTTTTCCGGTTTTAAGATATGCGAACGCAAGCCGGCACAGCGCGTCGATGTCGGTTTTATCAAGCGCCAGAAGCGCCGTGTTGATGCGGATGGCCTCCTTCCACTGTTGGGCAAGGGCACAGGCGATAGCATCATCGGCAGTTGGACTCATGTTCATAGGGAGAACGTTGAGAGGGTACTCATTTTCTTGAGAATTGTCAAGGGAGGAAGTACAATGCTAAATGATAAATGCCAAATGCCAAATGGATAATTCTTCTTTTTTTCTATCGCGCATTTAGCATTGGACATTTAGCATTTTTATGTCCGGTCATTCTAAATGGTCTAAAGTAAAGCACCAGAAAGCGCTGACTGATACGGCGAAAGGTTCGGCGTTTACCAAAGCCTCGCGGGCGATTACGGTCGCTGTACACGAGGGAGGTGGCATCACCGACCCGAATGGCAACTTTCGTCTGCGGCTGGCCATTGAGGGCGCGCGGGCAGTCAATATGCCCAAGGAAACCATCCAGCGCGCAATTGACAAGGGGAGAGGTGCAGGGGAGGGTGCCATAGAGCAGGTCATCTACGAGGCATACGGTCCGGGGGGTGTTGGCATGCTTATCGAAGCGGCCACCGACAACCGTAATCGGACAGTATCGGTTATCAAAAACGTGTTCGAGCGTTTTGGCGGAAGCCTGGCGTCTCCGGGCGCAGTCTCATTTTTGTTTACCCGCAGCGGCACCACGATGAAACCGTTGACGGTTATGGATCTATCCCCGGAGCAACGGACCCGTATTGACGCGCTTGTTGCGGAACTTGAGGCATTGGATGACGTCCAGCGGGTGTATACTAACGTATGAGCGGATTTATTGCGTTGCTCAAACTTCGTTTTAAGCGGTGGGATCGGCGATTGACCCTTACCAAACGGCAGCAATTTGTCGTAATTATACTGGTTCTGACCGCAGGATTAGTGCTGACGCAGCTTGCCTCCTCTGACCTTCGCTATCCATTGGTGACCGTGTTGGCGCTGGCTACCTATGGGATGAGTGCGTTTGCGATGCGGCAGGATTTACGCGGCATCGAGTGGGCGACGCTGTTGACGCTGCCTACGCTGTTTACGGGCGCAGTGGGGCTTTTCTATTTTTTGCTTCCGGTGCGGTGGCTTACGCGGGTGCCGGTTGCCATCCTTTTTGCAGTAGGGATGTACGCACTCCTTTTGACGGAAAATATTTACAATGTGGCGGCCAACCGGACGATTGCGCTCCTTCGGGCCGCATACTCGGTCGGATTTCTTTTAACGATCCTTACCTATTTTTTGCTGGTGCAGACGGTGCTTGCGTTCCGGTTGCCGGTGCTGGTGATTGTGCCTCTCATCGGTGCGGTCAGTTTCGTGCTGCTTTTTCAGTCGCTCTGGGCTATGGAGCTCGGGGAGCAGGGGAGCAGCAAAGTGTTTCGATTAAGTGTTGCCCTCACGTTGGTTCTCATGGAACTTACGTGGGTATTTTCATTTTGGCCGGTGAAAACGACGTTGCAGGCGATTTTCTTTACGACCTGTTTCTACGGGTTGGCCGGCATGGCACAGCAATACCTCGTGGAAAAACTGTATAAAAAGACAGTGACGGAATTTTTCATCGTTTGCGTCATTGTTTTAGGGCTGATTCTTTTAACAACCCGCTGGCGGGGAAATTTATAAGGATAGCGAAGGTTGGGGAGAGGGGAGTTTACAATATGTGGGTGAAGATGAAATGATACAGTTTGATATGCGTGTTTTATTTAGGCCTATAATTGTTGTGGATAATTCTTTTCACGATAATTAAAATATAATTTCACAAAGGAGCAGGAGACTGTCCCTGATGCACCACGTGCGCTCGCTTCCATCCTCTCTTTTGAGTACACAATGTGTGCGATAAATACTTGGTTTGGATTGTTCTGATGCTCTAAATGTGAATACACCGGGGAGGGAATGGTGCGAGATTTCAGCCTCAAAAATTGGTGTTTAGAGCATACTAATAGGCTAAAAAGAACCGAAACCCGATACCTTGTCGTACACAGGCATAGAGTGCTAAGTGATATCAGCCTCAAAAGTGATTGTTTAGAGCATAACAACAAGCTATTTACGACGTCTCAAAGAAAAGCCGAAAGAGGATTTTGTTCGTGTAAATCCTGTTATCTTTTGCAACAGCAAGTGAGCGACTCATCAGCTCAACTATTGTAAGTAAAGGCACCTAGTGTCCAAACCTCTCTCCTAA
>JACREP010000037.1 GCA_016218185.1 Candidatus Gottesmanbacteria bacterium
CGGGAGGCAGTTAATCATGGAGATACCCACATGGTTCTGGAAGTTACCTCGCACGCTCTTGCTCAGCATCGGGTGTTTGGTGTGCGGTTTGCTGTGGGGGTATTGACCAATGTTACTCATGAACACTTAGATTGGCACAAAACGTTTGGAAGGTATCTTAAGACCAAGCTTTCACTCCTTCGGCGGGCACGCGTGGCCGTCATCAATCGGGATGAGGCAGAAGTCTATAATAAAGTGATTGCGAAGCTGAGACGCAAAAAACTTGTTACTTACGGGATACGGAGGGACGCGCTCATTACCCCTAAAACTCACCCGTTCAAAACGAAACTCGTCGGTGAGTTCAACCGGTATAATTGTCTGGCGGCTCTTGCTGCAGCAACCGCGCTGGGAATCCCTCACACAGTCGCTGCAGCCGCAGTTCTTCGTTTCGGCGGTGTTTCCGGAAGAATGGAAGTTATCCAGCAGAAACCTTTCCTGGTCATTGTAGATTTTGCCCATACCCCAAATGCTATCGACGCGGCACTGAAAACCGCTCGAAGTATGACGAAAAAACGCCTCATCCATGTATTTGGAAGCGCGGGCCTTCGTGATCACACCAAGCGGCCGCTCATGGGAAAAGCCTCGGCCAAATACGCGGATATCATTGTGCTTACGGAAGAAGATTACCGTACCGAAGACGTGAATGCGATTATGGATCAGATCGCATCCGGCATTCTTGCAGGGAAAGAAGTGCAACGGTTCACCAACCGCCGTGATGCGATTACCTTTGCCCTCAAGACAGCACAATCAGCAGATACTGTCATTATCACGGGGAAAGGACACGAGCAAAGTCTTTGCCGTGGAAAGATTGAATATCCATGGAGTGATCAGGGGGAAGTGCGCAATGCGCTAGGAAAGTTGGGAATTACTCATGCTTAAAAAAACACCAGAAGGGTTTTATCAATCCACGCTTCTTACCGGCGTTTCTGGCTTACTTCACGGATATACTACCAGGGCGTTCGGAGGTATGAAAAACCATCCGGAAAACCGGCGTAAATTTTTTACAATGCTCGGTATCAGCACTCCGCACATGTATTATGCCGGACAAGTTCATGGAAATCGCGTGGTCTCCTTTCGTGGAGACCGTATCGTGGAAAAAGCGGATAATGCAGATGGACTCATCGTTGATTGTGGAAGTCGTGCCATATTGGGTGTTTTTGTTGCGGATTGCGTCCCGATTCTTTTTGTAGATCCGATGAAGCGTCTGGTCGGAACGGTCCACGCCGGTTGGCGGGGGACGCTTGGAGGAATAAGTACTCATGCGGTTTCTGCTATGGAAAAACTTGGCTCGGACCCATCACGTCTTCTCGTTTCTGTCGGTCCGTATATTCATGTGTGTTGCTATGATGTACCAAAGGAAAGGGCAGATAAATTTAAAGATCGGTTCGATAGTGAGTCGCACGTCGCGGTCGGAAAAAATGGGAAATGGTTTCTTGATTTAGGACAGGCCAATCGCCTCCAGCTTATCGCCGCTGGTGTAGCACCCCAACATATAGAAAAATCAGAAATGTGTACCTCCTGCAATATCGATGAATTTTTTTCCTATCGAAAGGACAGCAAAGAAACGTTCGGGGAAATTATGGGGATAATAGGGTTCAGCACGTAGACCAAGAGTATGGAGATAGATCTACAGAAAATCAAAAGAATTCACTTTGTCGGCATAAAAGGGGTAGCGATGGCGTCGCTTGCGGTGTGGGCGAAGGAGTCTGGGTTTGGCGTGAGCGGCTCGGATGTTGCAGAAGAGTTTCCCAGCGACGATGTGCTTCGGCGTGCAAAAATTAGAGTACTTCCCGGGTTTGATGCATCACACATAAAGAAAACGAAACCGGATCTGGTGATTTTTACCGGCGCGCATGAGGGGAGAGAAAACATTGAAGTGAAAGCAGCACTCGCATCCCAAATTGCCGTCTTGCCGCACGGAAAAGCATTAGGAGAAGTGATGAAAGGGAAGCGCAAAGTTTCCGTCGCCGGAAGTCACGGGAAGACGACGACGACTGCGATGATTGCGACAATCCTTGCTACTTCGGGACACGACCCTTCTTGGGCGGCAGGATGCGGGGAAATTTTCGGACTCGGCCTTCCCGGACATAAAGGAAATGGTGAGTGGTTTGTGGCGGAGGCTGATGAGTATGTGACTGATCCGCACCACGATCTCACTCCCCGATTTTTATGGCAGACACCCGAAGTTCTCGTGGTCATAAATATTGATTTTGATCATCCCGACGTATACCGGTCGCTTGCAGAAGTTACAAGCGCTTTTGTGAAACTTCAATCACAGCAACCGGCGCTTGGGGTTACCGTTGTCAACGCTGACGATGTTGCCAGTCGGGCACTTATGGGCGGTATGACCGAAATTATGTCGTATGGGTTTTCGCCGAATGCTGACGTGCGGATAACCAATGTAGGGTACGGCACGGAACGAACATTTTTTACTCTTGCCTACCGCAGGTCAATTGTCGGTGAATTTGCCCTAAAAGTTGCGGGAAGACATAATGTCTCCAATGCCGCCGCGGCTGCTTCCTGCTGCCGCGCGATTGGAATATCATGGGAAGATATACGCGAGGGACTTCTTGCCTTTGGCGGAACGAAACGCCGGTTTGAGAGTGTTGGCGAGGTGGGGGGCGTGCGTATCTATGACGACTATGCGCATCACCCAAAAGAGATTGCCGCAACGCTTGCCGCAGCCCGCGCCTGGTACCCGAAAGAGCGGATCATTGTAATATTTCAGCCGCACACCTATTCGCGGACGAAAGCATTGTTTTACGAATTTGCCAAAAGTTTTCGCGACGCTGATATGGTGGCGATTGCCGATATTTATGCGTCAGCCCGGGAACATGAAACATTAGGAGTTTCAAGTCAGATACTGGTTACCGAAATTGCAAAACATCAACCGCGCGTCGTTTACGCCAAAGATTATGAAAAAACAGCGATGTACCTGCGACAACACATACGAAACGGCGACGTTATAATTTTTATGGGAGCAGGGGATATATACACGTGGAGCAGAAAATTCGTAAACAAATTTACAAAGTAACAAATTAACAAAGTGACGATGAAAGAACAGTATCAACAATTACAAAAAATACTTGGGGAGCGGCTCAGGGAGAATGAGTTGCTTGCTCGGTATACCACGTTTAAAATCGGCGGGTCTGCGGATCTGTTTTATGAAGCAAAGACGGTTGAGGAATTGGTCGCAGCCGTTATTGCGAGTCGCAAACTTGGTATCCCCGTTTGGGTGCTTGGCGGAGGGTCAAACATTCTCATTGGGGATAAAGGCGTTCGGGGGTTCGTGGTAAAAAACAGCACATCGAGAATTTTTCTTCGGGGCATGAGGGGAACGCTCAAAGACGGTAAGGCCCGCGGGAACGTGTATGTTGAGGCGGATTCCGGGGTTATCATGAACAAACTCGTCCGGTTTACGGTGGAAGAGGGGTTGGGAGGGCTTGAGATGCACCTGGGACTTCCCGGAACAGTCGGGGGCGCCATATACATGAACTCGAAATGGACGCATCCGGAAGGATATGTAGGAGATGTCGTGTATCAGGCGGAAATTCTGACACCGAAAAACGAGCGGCGTGTTATACCAAAAACGTACTTCCAGTTCGGGTATGATGTCAGTTCCATCCAAAAAACAGGGGATTGCGTTCTTCGGGCAGTATTTAGCCTCCGGCAAGGCGAAAAGGATACGCTTTGGGAGGCGGCAAATGCGGCAATTGCCTATCGCAAGCAAACTCAGCCACAGGGGGTGTTTAGTCCGGGTTGCACATTCCGTAACATCACCAAAGCGCAGGCACTCGCCGCAGCAACCCCCGGGGGCACGACGTCGGCCGGATTTCTCATCGATCACACAGGTCTTAAGGGAATAACCGTAGGGAGGGCACAAATTTCTCCGATACATGCCAATTTCATCATTAACCGGGGAGGAGCGCGGGCTTCCGATGTGCTACAATTGATTAGTAGAGCCAAAGAACAAGTAAAACGGCAATTCGGCGTGATACTTGAGGAAGAAATTATTCGTGTTGGTGAGTTTTAACGGTATTATGGAATATTTTGTCGTTGCCGGAGGAAGTCCATTAGCGGGAGAGGTTCATATTGCCGGAGCCAAAAATGTTGCATTGAAAGCATTTGTTGCAAGTCTTCTGACGGATGAGGAGATCACGCTTCATAACGTTCCTCTGATTACCGACGTGTTTTTCATGCTCGATGTCCTTAAAAGTCTCGGGGTTTCCGTGCGGATCGAGGGAAATTCAGTGCGTATTCGTAATGGCCACATGAAGAAGTCGACCGTTCCTCTGGAAGTTGGAGCGCGGCTTCGTACGTCTTCTTTAGTCCTGGGTCCAATGTTAGCCCGGATCGGAAAGGCCAGAATTCCCAATCCCGGTGGATGCCGCATCGGAGCCAGACCCATTGATCGGCATATCGAAGGCCTGATGAAGATGGGCGCGAGTATTGCCTACCATTCAGAAGACGGATATTTTTATGCCAGTGCAAAACGTCTGCATGGAACAGTGTTTACGTTTCCCAAAAACACGCACACAGGTACGGAAACCCTTATGTTGGCAGCAGTGCTTGCTGAGGGCGAAACGGTATTGAAAAATGCGGCAGAGGAAGTAGAAATTGATGATCTTATTGGTCTTCTTAGGGCAATGGGAGCCGATATTCGGCGCCGTGCTCCGCGGGAAATTGTCATTCGCGGCGTTGGCGCGCTGCACGGGGCGACGTACACCATTATGCCGGATCGGAATGAAGAGGTGACATTCGCTATTGCTGCAGCAGTGACAGGCGGGAACATTACGGTCCGTCAGTCTGTGCGCGGTCATCTTGGTGCATTTCTTTCGGCATTTCAGAAGGCAGGGGGAAGGGCCGAAATCATCGATGAAACAAGCACGCGGTATTCTCAACCGGGTCCCATACGGCCAACGGACATCGTAACCCGGATTCATCCGGGGTTTATGACCGACTGGCAGGGGCCGTGGGCCTTGTATATGACGCAAGCCAACGGGATTTCTACCGTTCACGAAACTGTTTTTGAGAGCAGATTTTCTTACGTTTCGGAGCTTCGCAAAATGGGGTCTTCCATAGATTTTTTTGATCCTCCGGTTGATGATCCGGAATCGTTCTATAACTTTAACTGGGGTGATCGGATTGAGGGATATCACCAGGCAATACGCATAAGCGGTCCAACACAGTTCCATAATGCGGTTCTGGTTATGGAAGATCTGCGAGCCGGCGCAACACTCCTGTTGGCAGCTCTTACTGCTCACGGTGAAAGTTACATTCACGGCATTGAGCAAATTGACCGGGGATATGAGAGAATAGAGGAGCGGCTTTGTGCGCTCGGTGCCAAGATTATTCGGAAACGCGAGGAAAAACTATGAAACGGGAATTGATTGCGGTGGTTCTTGCCGGAGGAGCCGGAAACAGATTTTGGCCACTTACCACAAATAAGATAGTATTTCCTTTTTTGGGAAGTACGTTATTTGATTTTTCGGTACGAGCTGCATTGCCCAAAGACGTATCGCGTGCAGTTATCGTTGCGAGCCGGGATAATCGGGATGCGTTAGGTGCGGTACGGCTTCCTATTCCTTCGGTTACCGTATTGCAACAAAAACCTTTGGGCATGGCCGATGCGCTCCTTGCGGCGGAATCCGAGATTGCAGGGAGCGAGCTTCTCATTGTTATCGCCGATGATTTGATGGATAGCGGGCTTATCAAGCGTGTGGTTGCCCGCGGCAGGTCAAGTGGGGCGTTTGGCGTGATACCGGGCTGGAGGAGCGGAAAATATTTTCCGGGCGGATATCTTAAGATAAAAAATAATCGGATTGCGGGAATATTTGAAAAGCCGGGTGAAGGCAAGACCCCCAGCCCGTATGTTGGCATTTCCGGGCATTATATCCGCAGTAGTGATGTGTTACTTGATGAGATAAAACGAACGAGAGCAACGGGAGATGATGTGTATGAGCGGGCGATGACTAGCCTCATGCAACATGAAGAATTTGTGATGGAGCCCTACGAAGGCATGTTTGTGTCCTTGAAATACCCCTGGCAAGTGCTGGATAGTATGGAAAATCTCCTTTCAACCCGCATCAAATCACACAGAGGAAAGGGAGTAGAAATTCGCGATAATGTGGTTATTGAGGGCGACGTGTACCTGGACGACGGGGTTAAGATTTTTGAAAACACAAAGATTGTGGGACCCTGTTACATTGGCAAGAATACGATTATCGGGAATAACAACCTCATTCGGGCAAGCCATGTTGGAAGTCAATGTATCACCGGTTTTAGTACGGATATAACCAGAAGTTATATCGGGGACCACTGCTGGTTCCACACAAATTACATCGGCGACAGCGTTGTGGAACGTGAAGTAAGCATGGGATCAGGCGCGGTACTGGCAAATCTTCGGCTGGATGACGGTGAAATTACAACCCGCGTTGGGGATACAAAAATAGCCACGGGGAGAAATAAGCTTGGAGGTATTGTTGCTTTGGGTGTGCGGATTGGCGTGAACGTGAGTGTTATGCCCGGGGTAAAAATCGGTATGGGCTCGATGATCGGTGCGGGGCTTGTGATAGATCGCGATATTGCCGAGGAAAGCTTCGTAGCCGGGGGAATTTCCGTTGCGATAACAAAAAACACCCGAGCAATCCAGGGGAATCGTGATTCCTTCAGGGAAAAACTTTCATGAACGATCGGCCTCCGATTATCATTCTTCATGGTTGGGGACTATCCGGTAAGACGTTTGAGCCATTGGTGAGCGTTCTGACAAAGCTTGGGTATCGAGTAACAGCGCCGGACATGCCCGGATTCGGCGGGGCCCAGACGCCGGACAAACCGCTCGCGCTTTCGGATTATGTTGCGTTTATCCACGATTACCTTAAAAAAAACAGCATTGAACAGCCTGTTTTCATCGGCCATTCGTTTGGAGGACGGGTAGCGCTTAAATACCAATTATTGTACCCAAAAAGTGTTGCCGCACTTATTTTATCCGGAACGCCTGGATTCACTCCGATACCAAAGAAAAAACTTCTGCTTTTCATTGCTCTGGCCAAAGTTGGAAAATTGTTGTTTTCGATACCGCCATTAAACTTTTTTCAGGATGCAGTCCGACGGTGGTACTACTATTTCGTCGGTGCCAAGGAGTTTTTCCGGGCGGAAGGTGCCATGCGCGAGACGTTTAAGCGCGTTGTGAGAGAAGATTTAGTTTCCGCGATGGAAACGGTAGATATTCCAACACTTCTTCTTTGGGGGGAATACGATATTATCGTGCCGGTTAGTATTGCTGAACGCATGCACCAGGTAATCGCGGGATCAGAGCTCATCGTCATTCCTGAGGCCGACCACGGTGTGCCGTTTAAACAGCCCGAGGTATTTACGTCATACGCGGAACGCTTCATTGGCTCACATTAACCCAAACGATTATAAAGCGTATGGATATATTGATACTTCTTATAGCTTTTGTTTGGATTATACGTATTATCGGCAATACGCTTACCTACTCAGCTTTGTGGCGGGTGAAGGAATATCGGTTGGATCGGATGGTCATTCACCTTCGGACAC
Organism: Candidatus Gottesmanbacteria bacterium; assembly: GCA_016218185.1. Classification (GTDB taxonomy): domain Bacteria; phylum Patescibacteriota; class Microgenomatia; order UBA10105; family UBA927; genus JACREP01. The sequence continues at coordinate 7,600 of JACREP010000037.1, forward strand.
CGCAGGGCAGACGATTCTGGTGGCCTGAACGCCGACGTCCCGCCATATCCCCAAAGTCCGCACTTCTGGTGCTGCTGAGTTTGAGTATCTCAGGTAGTATCGTGTGGACGTTTAATCTCCCTATTCTTCTGCGATTGGCAATAGCGGATATATTGAGTTTTCCTGTTACGTGGATCCTCGTCCTTATGCTAAACGCTCCGACAAAGGTCTACCATGCGATTCTTATCGCGTCGGCGGTGAGAAAACTTCGATCGCACAAACAGATGATCGTGATCGGCGTCACGGGAAGCTTCGGCAAAACATCAACGAAGGAATTTTTGGCAACCATTCTTTCTAAAAAATATACCGTGCTGAAAACTGAAGCGAGTAAAAATTCTCCGATTGCGATTGCAGAGACAGTGCTTGCCGATCTTACGCCTGAAACCCAGGTATTTATCGTTGAGATGGGCGCATATAAGCGGGGAGAAATCCAGACTATGGCAGAAATGGTGCAGCCTACGATCGGTATTGTGACCGCAATAAACGCACAACATCAGGATTTATTCGGGAGCCTGGATGCCACCATGGCGGCAAAATATGAACTTATCCAGGGGCTCCGGGAGGGGAATATTGGCATATTTAACGCAGACAATGCATTTATCCGACGCATGGGAGAGCGCGCAAAACTTGAGGGCCATGCTGTGTGGTGGTATACAGAAGAAAGTTCAAAGTTCAAAGTTCAAAGTTCAAAAGTAAATACAAAAATTTTTGTTGCATCCGACATTACAGCGATGATCAATGGGGTTGAGTTTACCTGTAGATTCGGAAAACAATATGCGAGAATAAGCGTTTCGGTGTTGGGCGCACATCAGGTAAGTAATATATTAGCTGCCATTGCCGGGGCAGTGGCTGCAGACATGGAGTTTGCCGAAGCCGTACGAGCCGCTTCCCGTATACAATCCTTTCCTAAAATAATGGAACCGGTGAAAGGGATCCATGGGGCGACGTTCATCAACGACACGTTTAATAACAATCCGGATGCGGCAAAAGCGGCAATTGCGTATTTAGCGAAAACCAAGGGAAGAAAGATGCTTGTATTTCAGCCCATGGTTGAGTTGGGAAAATATGCAGCAGAGAGCCATAG
>JACREP010000003.1 GCA_016218185.1 Candidatus Gottesmanbacteria bacterium
AGGAGAATCGAGGGCTACGATGCCATGGAAGAGGTTGCTCCAGGCCAAGAACTTGAACGATCGGAGGTCGGAATAGGCTAGAATCAAATTCCAGCTACGAGGTTACGCGGCGAATTTCCACACGACTCGGGGCACGGCCCTTTTTCAAATCGGAGGTCTTTCTCTGTCTTACCCCAATCATCTTGGCCTTCAAGCTTCTTCTTCAGGCCAAGGTTTTCTTCCCTTAAATCTGCAATTTCCGTTTTAAGATCGGCGACGTTCATCATCAGGTCGGCAATCGCCATACGGATATCAGCCTCCTTCACCTTGTCGGCCAGGTTTTTCAGTTTTGAGGCAGCAGCCCAGACCTTATCAAAAGCATCCAGCGGATTCATTTTCCCTCTCTTTATTACTTTCTATTCAGGGAAACTATATTTTTGTTCTCGCTTCTGAAACGCCTCTTTACCGCCCTCTAAAATCTCACACACATGCTGTCGGATTCCTTTCCGATACAATATTGCAGATTCTTTTTTCTCGTCCAGTTCAAAAGCATCTTCCAACGCTCCGGACACATATTCGAACTTGAATTTCTTGTTATCTCTGCCGACTTCCTGTCCATCTTGGTTGGCGACTACCAACTTCTTCGGCGTCGGCTCCGACCACGAGATTCGGGTTATGCGTAACGACGACAATCTGCCGCTGAATTTTCTTCTCCTTCAAAAACACAACAAGATCATCGTACACAGAGCGATTATCAAGGTCGTCTTCTGGCTGGTCCAGCAAGATGGGCCATTCTTCATTACTCAGATTGATAAGAAGGCGCAAAAGAACCAAACCCTTCTTGCCGGGAGACATCTTATCCAGAGCGTCGTCCTTATAGTAAATCCTGAAATCAAGGTAGAAATAGTTGACCAGCAGCTTTTCCACGGCATCTCGGACCGGGCGATTTTTTACCGTGCTGATATTGCCACTCAATAACCCTTCAAATATCGTGGCGATAGTAGCCAAGTGCTTTTGCTGATCATATTTGTACGCGGACTCATCGCCCCAATTAGCCTCAGCTACAGCTTTCTTGAGGTCACGCCTGTTAAGATATTCCCTAACCACGCCCGCATTGAAAGCGTCCTCGTTAAAACTGACGAGTACGCCGAGCGCGATGTCGCCGAATTTGTTTTCAAACGTCTTAAACTCATTTCTCAGAGCATCATACTTGGCTGCTATCTGCTTATAGGCATCGACAACGGTATCCGTCTTCTTCTTGAGTGCGGTCCGCTTGGCCTTAAGAGTATTCTTCTTAATGGCAATCTCGTTTAACTTCTGCTGCTCCTTTTGGATTGCTGTTGTTTTGTCCTGCAAATCCTTTTGCAGACGCACCTTGGCCAATAGCGGGGCTAGGGTTGCCTTGATTTTATTCAGTTCCTGGTTCAGCTTATTTTCTTTCTCGGTGATAGCGGCCACGATGCCTGAAACCGCCACCTTCACTGAGGGCTCGAACGAATCAATAACCCCAAACTCTGCCTTGAACTTTACCTTCACATCGGGGTCGTTGAGATACCCCTCGCACTCATTAGCAGTTGAACGAACTCCCTCAACCTTTGAGACCAAATCCGCCCGGAAATTTACGATGGTCTTGCGGTCTTCCGCGAGATTCGATATCTGAGTTGAAATTTCCTTCTCACGTGCGGCCAGAGTTCCATACTGCTTCAATTGCTCATCAGCGAAGCCGGACTTTACTTTGATGTCGTCAATTTGGCCCTGAAGGGTTTTTATATATGTCGCGACGCCCTTTTCATCCCCGGCTTGTTTTAGTTCCTCCTCGGTCTTCTTAATATCCTCTCTGTCTGAAAACAATTCACCGATTGCTGCCGGAATAGTTTTTGCAGCAGCTTTTATTTCCCTTTCGGTTTCCTCATATTTCGTCCGAATATCGGCATCCTGCAATATCACATTCAAGACAAACTCGTTTAGAGCCTCACGGCTCTCCATTTTGGATTCCGAGAGGGTGTTCAAGTAGCGTTGCGGAATGTACAGGATCTTCCGCTGTTTTGATTCCTCAGCCCCCGCAACCTCGACGGTCTTCAGCAATGTGCGTTGCCCATCTCTCCAAAGAACCTCAAAATTGAAGTCTGGCGAATCATCGAAGTCGTAGGTGATTGCCAAATCACCGGCCAGCATTCGGCTGTCCACTTCCCCTCTATTAATTGTCTTGGCCATATAGTACAGGAGGAGAGACTTGCCAGTTGATTTTCCGCCGATGATAGTAGTGAGGTTCTGATTGACCTCCAAAGCATCGCTTCCGAATTTGCCGCCGCCGGTATTATCCAGAAACCGCACCTTGTCAATTGCAAAGTAGGGCTTCTTTTCCTCTGGCTTCTGCGGCCCCACGGATATCCGCTGAGTGGGTTCGTAGATGATTTGCCTAAGCCCCTCAAAAGTCGGGTTGGCCTTTACCCACAAATAGTTGCCGTCTTGGTCCGCCCGTCCGATGTCGCGGAGAGAGCGCGCGTCCGAGCTGATATGCCGTTGTCCGAGTCGAGCCCCAGCAGGTCGAAAGGAAGCTCCTGGCGCATATCGTCGATGGCTCGCCGCACGCCTTCCTGTCCCTTGCCCCGCACGCAACGCCGTTCCACCCAGCCGGTAAAGACGTCGGTCTGGTCG
>JACREP010000040.1 GCA_016218185.1 Candidatus Gottesmanbacteria bacterium
AGCGATCGTATCACCCGTTCACCGATGATAATGTCATGCCGGGTTTGTTCGCTCATGGCTTGTTTGGATAATTTTGACAGCAAAAACCACTCCGCTTTGTTTTTGGATGCATACGTTTTGGGCGTCGCTCCCGCCACCTCCACATAAAAGATGAAGTGTTCTCCGCGCCTGTCGTGGATATAGTCGTACACCGGGTGGATGGAAGAGGCAGGGACCGTTACTCCCAACGCTTTTTCTACACAGTGTTGAAACACGGCCTGCGGATCATTGCCGTTGTGGCTTCTGCCGCCAAACATAACAAGCTTCGCATCGGTGTCACTGGTTAGTTGCTGCAAGAGAATTTGCTGTGAGGGTGAATGGTAGAGAAATCCGCTTGCATAAAAGAGTTTATGCACCCTTTCAGTATACCACAATCAGAGAATAATTGCAGCATCAACAAAGTTTTCTCTTTGATATAATAATTTCATGCAGTATTCTCAAGATTTAATAAGTAAATCTGGCAAAAAAATTTCAATTCTTGTATTCGAGTCTTCTATTGATCCCAACTTAACTATTATTGAATCACATGGAGGGTATAAAGGTTCTAAAGAAAAAGTAGCGGAAGACAATAAGGAATTAATAAATTTTGCTAGTAATAACAAAATTAACTATCTATCAATAGACTTGTCGAATAATGGCAGTCAACAAGATCAACCATTTAGTGAGCTTCGGTTTAGTCATAGGGTTAAAGATGTAGAAACAGTGATTAATTTTGTAGTTGATAAATACAAAAGTTCAATAGTTCTTATCGGTTCGAGTTTGGGTGATCTCATTACATTACATGCAGGAGCATATGCGTTTAATATTAAAGGCATAATACTAAACTGTGCAGCTGTTAAAGCCCATATTTGCATAGAAATGAGCATAAATCCACTAGAGTTTCGTGATTGGAAAGAAAAAAATATAGCTAATGTCTGGGGTGTGCCGATGACATATGATTTTTATGAAGATTTAGTTAATTTAAATGCGCTAAAAATATTACCAAAACTTCAAATGCCGATTTTATGGTTTCATGGAACCGATGATACTGTAGTTCCTATTGCTCATGCCCGTGAAGCAAAAAATATAAATCCGAAAATAGAATTAGTCGAAATACAAGGTGGTGGTCATAGATTTGGGGATAAAATGAAACCGGGAGAATGGGAAAAAACAGTTGAAGATTTTATATTAAAGATAGGTCGTACTTGTTGAAGTTGTATGTTTAGCTAATGGCTCTGGGGTCAGACCTGGGTTTTCCAGGTGAGTTCGGGATGTTTTGGTTGGAAAAATGAGATAGGATAATACTATGAAAGGAAATGACTGGAAGTGGCTGGGAGTAGGAGCTGCAGTGCTCGTTGGTTTACTCGGCTTGGCCTTCTATCGCGGGTTGTTTCGGTACGTACTCTTTGATCCGGCATGGAACTATAAAGGAATGGTCGTGGCACCGGGAGATTGTTCTGCCGGAAATCCGGAGATTGTGGGGCTCACCAATAGCTGCATGATGATGTATACCCGTGGCCAAACAAAGGACGCTCATTTTTTGGGGAGGATTCATTACGGTGTAGCTCTATGCATTGGTGGATATCCTCAAAAAAATAAAACAGAAGTAATCGGTTACTATCTTAAAAAACGGTATGAAAACAAAGGTTGAAACCACGGGTGCGCCTAAGGCAGCGGGTCCGTACAGTCAGGCGGTGGTAGCCGGTAACCTTGTCTATACCTCGGGACAAATCCATCTGACGCCGGACGGAAAACTTCTTGAGGGGACGATTGAAGAGCAAACGCATCAAATAATGAAAAACCTGCAGGCTGTGCTTGCGTCGGCCGGCGTATCGTTTACCGATGTAGTGAAAACCACGATTTACGTCACTGATATGTCCGTGTACGGGAAGATTAACGAGGTTTATGGCAGCTACCTGGGTGAACCGTATCCGGCCCGCGAAACTGTCTGCGTTGCCAGCCTTCCCTTGGGCGCCAAACTGGAAATCAGCATGGTGGCGATCAAACCGTAAGGGTATAGGCAGTACTGCGGCCGCGGCCCAGACGGGAGAGAGAACCGTTCTTCACCAATACCGCGAGATCCTTCGACGCTGTCTGGCGGCTGACGCGAAAATATGATTGGATGACGGCATTGGTCACCGCAAATCCTCGGCTGAGTTCGACGATTTTTTCCCGGCGCTTTCCTCGATTTTCCACACGTACGGCATTGGCTTTTTGGCGAAGTTCACCGAGGGTTAGGATAAACGGATAGTCCATAATTGCCTATTTTCCACCAAAATAGGCAATTTGTCAATAAGGAGGTGTGGTATTTTTTGACAAAAGGGTGTGGTTTTGCGTATGATTACCCAAGTTGTACGGTTTTACTCATATGAGTACTTCCTCTTTTTATCCTGACCTCCAGATTGTCCCTCTTACCTCAATTAAGCTTCAGGAATATGTGCAGAAACAGCGCGCGCGGGGGTTGGCTACCCTTATGAAGAAAGAAGGGGTCCTGCGGCACCCGCCGATCGTGACGAAAAGCTTCAACGGATCGTATCTGCATCTGGACGGGGCGAACCGGATCACGGCCGTATCCATCCTCGGGTATCACAGCTGCCTGGTGCAGGAAGTGGATTACAGCGATCCCAAACAGGTGCGGCTTACCAGCTGGAGTCATCTGACCACCGTTGACAAAAAGAAGTTTTTGCATGCCATCAGCCGATACCCCAATGTGCAGGTGCATCGGCAAACAAACTTTGATCACCGGGTACTTTTGCGCCCGGATATTTTATGTGTTGCGGTATTTGCCGACGAAGACGTCTATGAAGTGCGGTGCAAAACAAACTTTGCGGATTTTGTGAAAGAAATGGGGGAAATCGTGGATTTGTATGAAGATAGCCGGGTGGAGCGGGTATTTTCCGAATCGCCGTGGACGCCGAAATCGATCCGCATACGGTTTGACCGGTACCCGGAACACAACGTTCTTATGATGTTTCCGACATTTTCTCCGCAGCAGGTGATGACTATTACGGATCGCGGGGTACTCATGCCGGCAGGGCTTACCCGGCATGTGGTGTATCGCCGCAAACTCAATGTCAATTTACCGCTTACGTATTTATCAATAACTCCCACAGAAGAAGCAAACCGGAAGCTTCAGAAATTTCTGCAAAAGCGCGTCGTCCGGCTGTACGAAGAGCCGATCATTTATTTTGAGTGATCTGGTATTGTCATTGCGAGGAGTCCCGATCGGATCGGGACGACGCGGCAATCTCTCCTTGTTTATCATCGCGAGCCCGAAGGGTGTGGCGACCTCAATAGATTATCTTGTCAAACAAGTCTTCCCACTTGGGGTTCTTAGTATTGATTAAATCCAGTTTCTTTTTTCGCGGCCCTGCTTTTAGTTGTTTTTCTCTCTTTATTGCTTCCCGAATATCGGTAAAGATTTCGTAATATACCAGCTTGACCACGTTGTATTTTGAAGTAAACGTGGAACCGTAATGAAATTTGTGTTCGAATGACCTTCGAGCTAAATGGTTGGTTACCCCTGTGTACAGAACGGTATTCGTTGGATTCGTCGCGATATAAATAAAATAATGGCGCACTCTCATAAAACAGAGATTGCTTCGTCCCGCAAGCTGGCGGGGTCTCGCAATGACAACTAGATGCGGATGCGGTAGCGCTTCGTATTAGTGGCGCCGGAGGTGATGGTCGTGGTGACGGTAAGCGTTGCATTTCTGATATTGTAGTGCGGGGTGCAGACGCCTTTGCTGCAGGTGCCAAAGTAGAGATCCCGAGAGTCGCTGGATTGACCCGTTGGGATAAATGCGCCGACCACGCCCTGAGCGATACCATTGGCAGTGTAACTTAATACATAATCCACGCGCCGGACTGAGGAAAGGCCGAGGAACGTTATGACGATACTATTGGTCGGCCGGGACAGTCGGGCGCTGGAGTAGGACCCGACGGCCACTGCGGAAGTCGTTTTTCTGATTCGCTTCTTGGCCGCATGTGCGGAGGAGACGGTAAGACCGGAAGACAGAAAGACAGCAAGAAAGATAAGAACAAATAGAAAAATACGGTATTTTTTGATCACGGCAACAGCATTATACCAAATATCAGGCGCTCGTGATATACTGGAGCCATGAAATTTCCCAAGTGGGCCATCATTAGCGCAATTATTGTCGGTATGGTGGCGGGTGGCGGGACGGGCGTGTATCTTTGGCAACGAACCAATGCTTCCAAACAAAAGCCCGTACCGGTTGTGCCTGCACCTGCGCGGGAAGAAGTTGCGACCTGGACTGATCCGGCGGGTTTTACCTTCCAGTATCCCAAAGCGCTGGCAGCGGATAAACATGAGGAAGACCAGGACAACTATGCCCACGTGGAATTAACCAGTAAGGATCACCCCGGAAGCATCATTGTGTGGGCCAAGGATACGACAGCCACGGATGTCAATGCGTGGGTGAAAACGGAAAAGTTGTTTGCCGGAGCCACGGTGGCAG